>CALLYX010000131.1 GCA_937858775.1 uncultured bacterium
GTTCGAGTCGATCCTGACGCCGTAGACCTTCTCGAGAAGGTTCCTGCGCGCCACCGCCTCCGCCGCCCGCTCCGTCTCGAGGCGCGCGGCTGTCCCGGCGGACCCGTCGGCCGGGACGCCGGTCCCCTTCGCCCTGACCGTCTCCGACGCCCACGGCGGCGCGGCCGCGCCCCCCCCGGAGGGGGCCGACGCCCCGGCCGCGCCGGGCGCCGGGCTGTTCATGTAACCCTTGCCGGGGACGGCGCCGTTGCCGGTCGCCCTGATGACCTTCGGGGGGCCCCACCCGATGATCTGCTCGAAGCTGATGTCGCGGAAGACGCTCTGGGGCGGGAAACCGGCGTAGTAGTGCGTCCGGATAGTATTGAGCTGCTTGACCACGTCCTGGACCGTCACCTCCACATCCACCTCGCAGATCCCGTCCGGCAGGTAGCGGTACTGGCTCGCCTCTTTCACGCCGTTTATGAACGTGTTGAGGCTCGTCTGGACCTGGTCGTTCAAAACGGCGAAATCCCTGACGTACGTGTTCCCCGAGATCCTCAGCCCCTTCACCGTCTCGGCCAGGTTGCGCCTCGCGTCGGTGAGCGCCCCGCGCTCGGCCAGGAGCCTCCCCTGCGTGGTCACGCTCTCCCATCCCGGGATGCCGCGAGTCTTCACGCTCGCGTTCTTCGGGGCGGGGGATTCCGCCTTCTGGCTCGGCGGCAGGCCCACCCCCGTGGCCCTGAATACGGTCTTCTTCGTGTACTGCCCCATCTGGTCGAAACTCATCCGCGTCCGCTTCTTGTCGGGATAATCCAGGTTGATCCGCTTGAGGCACGCCATCACCTGCTGGAGCGTGACCTGGACATCCACCTCGCATGTGCCGTCGGGAAGGTAGCGAGGCATCCCGTCGATCCTCAGGCCCTTTATGAAGCTGTCGAGCGCCGACTGGATCTGATCGCTCTCGGCGACATAGTCGCGCACGTACGTGTCCGAGCTGATCCGCAGGCCCTTGATCTGCTCCGTGAGCTTGCGGTAGGCGTCGACCTGCGCCGCCCGTTTCGCCATCAGCTTGTCCTGCCCCGCCGTGAGCGGCTGGGCGTTCGCGGGGGCCGCAGCCGCGGCCGCCGCGAAGGCCATCACCAACACCCATGCCCCCGCCTTCATCCCCCTCCTCCTTTCGCCGGCATCCCAGCGCACCCGAGGATTCCCATCCACTCTTCCTCGGCCATCGGCCCGCCGCCCTTCTCCACGAAGATCGGCTCGCCCCGCCCCGCGGCCGCACCGCCGCCCGCATCCGCGGGGTCCGTCCACGGGGTTTGGGCCGGAACAGTGAAATCGACGTCCACCTCCACCTCACCTCCGCTGTAGTAGCGCGTCTCCCTGAGTTCGACCCCCCGTATGTAACCGCTCACCGTCTCGACGCCGGCGCCCCCAACGGGGACATTGCGCGCGAGGCCCATCCCTCTCGCCGCGTTCTTGTACGCCTCGACCACGGCAGCCCGTTTCGCCATCAGGCGGAGTTGCGCCTCCGGCTTCGCCTGCCTCGGCGCCCGCCCCCTACCCGTCGCCCGCACCCGCATCGTCGCCGCGGAAGGGGGGGCGGCCGCGGGCGTCATCCCGGCCGCCGCGAGCGAAACAGCCGTAATCACAATACAAGAGCGCGCTGATCTATGCACGAGAAAACTCCACTCCCAGCCGCGACCCGAGCGACGCCGGAACGCCCCGACGCCAAACGCTAGTGTAGCACGTCGCATGCCGGGGGAGCGAATAAATGCCGTCCCGGTCCGCCGGGACGCAACATGCTGGCACGGCGCTTGTTGCATCGCACTGTCGACCGGCATGGCGCCCGCCCGGCCTGCCCTCCGCGCGCCGCTCCGCTCCGTTACGCGGCCGAGCGCCGGCGGGGCGCTCCGAAACGGAGCGACGCGGCGCACTCCATCCCTCGCGCCCCCCATCCCGGCGCGACGGATGCCGGCGCGGGCGGCGGCCGCCGACGTTCGAGGAGGCGTGGTGTGAACCGGCGGGCGCGTTGCCCCCGTCCCGACCGCTGTGCTATAGTGGCGGCGCCATGCCGAAAAGAACGTGGGACGCGCCGCTCAAGCTCCTCGAACGCGGGCAGCTCCTCGCGCTGCTCGACGCGGCCACCCTTCTGACCTCCAGCCTCGAGTCGCGCCGGGTGCTGCGCTGCCTCATGGAACTCACCAACTCGCTCCTCCGCACGGAGGCGAGCTCTCTCATCCTCGTGGACGAGAAGGGCAAACGCCTTGTGTTCAAATCCACGGCGGGGGCGAAGGCGGAAGAGGCGATGGGCCTCACGCTCGACGCCGGGAAGGGGATAGTCGGATGGGTGATGCGGAACCGGAAGCCGTACATCGCCCGCGACGTCGAGGCGGACTCCGAATGGTCGCGCGAGATCTCCGACGCCCTCGGCTTCCCGACGCGCTCCGTCCTCTGCGTTCCCATCATCTTCCGCGACCGGCTCCTCGGCGCCATCGAGGCCGTCAACAAGATGGACGACGGCGCGTTCGACGCCGCCGACGTCGCCCTGCTCGCCGCCCTCGCCAACCACGCCGCTATCGCCCTGGAGAACGCCCGCGTCCACTCCGAGCTGGAGGCCGACGCGCGGAAGATGATCGACCAGATCCGCCGCGCGCACCCGCTCATAGGGGCCTCCCCCCCGATGAAGGCGCTCCTCGAGACCATCGGGAAGGTCGCGCCGACCGACTCCACCGTGCTCCTCCGCGGGGAGAGCGGCACCGGGAAGGAGCTCGTGGCCAGGACGATCCACTACGGCTCGCCCCGCCGCGCCAAGCCGTTCACCTGCGTCAACTGCACCCTCTACAGCGAGACGCTCATCGAGAGCGAGCTGTTCGGCCACGAGCAGGGGTCGTTCACGGGCGCATCGAAGAGGAGGATCGGGAGGTTCGAGCAGGGCGACGGCGGCACGATCTTCCTCGACGAGGTGGGCAGCATCGCGCCCGAGGGACAGTTGAAGCTTCTCCGGGTGCTCCAGGACCGCGAGTTCGAGCGCCTCGGAGGATCGGACACGATACGGGTCAACGTCCGCATCATCGCCGCCACGAACGAGGACCTTGAGAAGGCGATCGCGGCTGGGAGGTTCCGGGAGGACCTCTACTATCGCCTCAAGGTCATAGAGGTCACGGTCCCGCCGCTCAGGGACCGCGCCCAGGACATCCCGGCGCTCGTCGCGCATTTCCTCGCCGAGCACGCCGCGGCCGGGGGGCGCCGCGTCGGCGGGACGAGCCGCGAGGCGATGGATCTCCTCAAGGCCCACCGCTGGCCGGGGAACGTCCGGGAGCTGAGGAACGCCGTCGAGCGTGCGGTCGTCCTCGGGAGCGGCGACACCCTCCTCCCCGGGCACCTCCCCCCGGAGATCGCCTCCCCTGCGCCGGCGGGGGGGAGCGGCCGGACGCTTGCGGAAGCCGAGCGGGATCGGATAACGCAGGCGATCGAGGAGGCGGGGGGGAACAAGAGCCTGGCGGCCAGGACGCTCGGGATATCCCGCAACCGGCTCGACCGGAAACTCAAGGCCTTCTCGCGGGCGCATTGACGCCCCCCGCGCCCGCCGTGCGTCAGGCGCCCGAGAGCCAGCGCGCGGCGTCCTCGGCCCAATACGTCAGGATGATGTCGGCGCCCGCGCGCTTCACGCCCGCCAGGATCTCCAGCACGACCGCCCGCTCGTCGATCCAACCGTTCGCCGCGGCCGCCTTCACCATCGCGTACTCCCCGCTCACGCTGTAGGCCGCGAGCGGAACGTCGAACGCCTCGCGCACCCTTCTTATGATATCCCCGTAGGCGAGCGCGGGCTTGACCATGACGATATCGGCGCCCTCCTCGATGTCGAGGGCGACCTCGCGCAACGCCTCGCGCGCGTTGGCGTGGTCCATCTGGTAGGAGCGGCGGTCGCCCGAGCGCGGCGCCGAACCGGCCGCCTCGCGGAACGGGGCGTAGAGGGCCGAGGCGTACTTGGCCGCGTACGACATGACGGGGAACTCCCCCAGCCCCTCCCGGTCCAGCGCCGCGCGGATCGCCCCCACCCGCCCGTCCATCATGTCGCTCGGCGCCACCATGTCCGCCCCCGCGCGCGCGTGTACGACCGCCGTCCGGGCGAGAAGTTCGATCGTGGCGTCGTTGTCTATCCGGGGCCCATGCCCCGCGGGCGCCGCCCGCAAGGCGCGGGCCATGGACGGCGGGCCGCCCTTCGGGGGCCGTCTTTCTGGTTTCGCGATGCGCCTTTCCGGGCTTTCCAAAACGCCGCAATGCCCGTGGTCCGTGTATTCGCACAGGCAGACGTCCGTGATCACCGGCATGTCCGGCACTTCGTTCTTGACGCGCTTCACGGCCTGCTGGACGATCCCGTCTTTGGCAAACGCGCCGGTTCCCTGCTCATCCTTCCTGGCCGGAATGCCGAAAAGCAGCAGCGCGGGGATGCCCAGCGCATGCGCCTCGCGCGCTTCCTTCGCAAGGTGGTCCACCGACATCTGAAACTGCCC
>CALLYX010000132.1 GCA_937858775.1 uncultured bacterium
GGCCGGGCTCGCCCCGCCGGTGGAGACGGCGATGCGGAGCGCCCCGCGCGATACCACCGCGGGGAGGAAGAAATCGCAGAGCGGCGGGGAATCGGCCGCGTTCACGAGGACGCCGCGCCCCTTGCACGCGAGGGCGGCCGCGCGGTTCGACGCGGCGTCGCCGGTGGCGGCGACGCACAGGAACGCCCCATCGAGATCGGAGGCGGCGAAGCCCCTCCTCCGCAGGGCGATCCTCCCCGCCCTCGCCATGCGCTCTATCCCGGCACCGGCCGACTTCGCCACGACCACGACCCTGGCCCCGGCGGAGAGAAGCCCCCGCGCCTTTCTCTCGGCCACGCCTCCCCCGCCCGCCACCACGCAGAGGCGGCCCCGGAGATCGAGGCAGACAGGGTATACCGGCTGCGGCCGAATCCCCGCCCGCCCCCGGGGCCCAGCAGAACCGCCGCCGCGCTCAATCCGTTCCATCAAGCTGCCGCCTCCCCCATCCCTGGACCACGGCGCGCGCGAGGAACACCCTCCGCTTCGCGTCCACCGTGCCGCTTATGACGATGGGGGTGGCGTATTTCATCCCCCCCAGCGGCGCCGCGTCCCCCGCGCCGCGGGGAATGGCGCAGGCGATCATCCCGCCGGCGGCCTCGACGAGGAAGAGGGTCTCGCGGCGCGCGCCGGCGGCGCCCCGCGTCCCGGGCGCGAGCGTCTTCACGAATCTCGCCTTGATCTTCAGCGGGGCGCCGCTCAGTTCCGCCGCCCGGGCGAAATCCTCCCGCCGCTCGCCGAACCAGCGCGCGCCGGCCGTCTCCGCGCCCGCAGGGGCGGCTTGGCGCGCAGCCGCGCACGCCCACAGGCATAGAATCGCCGCCCCCCGCCGCATCAAGCCCCGCATGGCCCGGCCGCCCCCCGTCCCGCACACATGGTAGCGGGTGCGGGGCCACTTCGCAATAGTCAACGGCGCCGCCGCCTTGCTATACTTCGTCCGGGGTGCCCAAATGCCACACGAGAGAAAATTGCGCAAGGTTCTGGACGCGACCGTCGGCAGGATCGTGGCCTCCTACGCGCGCTACGGCGGGATCAACCACATGAAGGGCCCGAACCTCCCCGCCCAGGCGGAGATCATCCGGACGCTCGAGGGGCTCGTCTCCATCATCTTTCCGGGCTTCTTCGACGCGGACGACCTCACGGCCGCAAGCCTGAAATACGGCGTCGGGGCGAAGTGCGCCGCGGCGCACCGGCAGCTCGTCGACCAGATCAACAAATGCCTCCGCTACTTCTGCCGGCACGAGAGCCGCTGCCGCCCGGACAGCGCGGTCTGCCGGGGGACCGGCAGGAAGGCCTGCCTCCCGCGGGCGCGGGAGATCTCCCTGCGCCTCCTCTCGGAGCTCCCCGCGCTGAGGAGGCGGCTCTACGCCGACGTGCGGGCAGCCTACACGGGCGACCCGGCGGCGAAAAGCCTCGACGAGATCATCCTCGCCTACCCGGGCCTCGCAGCGATCACCGTCTACCGGATCGCCAACGTCCTCTGGCGCGAAAAAGTCCCCCTCCTGCCGCGGATCATGACCGAGTACGCCCACTCGCGCACCGGCATCGACATCCACCCCGGCGCGACGATCGGGGGGCATTTCATGATCGACCACGGGACGGGCGTGGTGATCGGCGAGACCAGCGTGATCGGCGAACACGTGCGGATCTACCAGGGGGTGACGCTGGGGGCCCTCTCCGTCCCGAGCCGGGTCGAGGAGCACCGGTGGAAGAAGCGCCACCCGACGATCGAGGACCGCGTCACCATCTACTCCGGGGCCACAATCCTCGGCGGCAAGACGGTCATAGGCAGGGGGGCGGTGATCGGGGGCAACGTCTGGATCACCAGCTCCGTCCCGCCCGGAACGCGCGTCATCTTCGAGCCGCCGGCGCCCGCCGGGCGGCGGAAATAGGGAGGGGCCGTGCGACGCCTGATCCTCTTCTCGGCGCCCCTTCTCGCCGCGGCTGCCTGCGCCATCAGCGCAGGCGCGGCGGAGGCCCCTACAGCCCCGCTCCTCCTCGCCAGCGCGGCCGGCCCCGGCGCGCATCCCCCCCCGGCGCCCTTCGTCGGGAACAAGGGCAGCCGGAAGGTCCATCGCTCCGCCTGCGAATGGGGGCAGAAAATCTCCCCGGGGACGAGGCAGTATTTACAGAC
>CALLYX010000133.1 GCA_937858775.1 uncultured bacterium
CCTCCGCCAGAACGCAGGGAAAGATGTGGCGCGCGCCGACAAAATTCGCGCTCGCCCACGGCCGGAGCGTCGACGCGCCGATCGCCAGTCCGCTCGGTAAAGCGCCGCCAAGTAGGTGGCGCAAACGGCGGTGCGGGCAGCCGGACCGATCTGTACAACGACGACTGGCGGCACGGCTGGACCGCGGCCTCGACTGCGGTGATGTTCCGGCCCGGCAAGATCCTTCAGATCGGTGGCATCGGTGGCTATCCGGGTTCGGGTTTCGAGGACGGGCGCACCGCGACGATCTCGGTCTCGGTGTACAGCGTGTCGCCGGCGAACAGCGGATGCAACGGGCGGATAACTATCGACATCGTGTGGCCTCCTGTCGGCCGGGTTTGTCCGGGTTGCAATTGGCGAACCGGAGCGGGTGGGTGAGCCGCTTCGATCCCTGTGGCGCAGCGTGCCGCTGACGGGCCTGCCGCGCGGGCGCGCTCGCCCGTATCGAAGAGGGGCTCGCCGAGCGGATAAAGCGGCTGAAGGAATTGGCGGCGAAGATGCCTTCTTCGATCTCCCGGGCGCGGGCCGAAACGGGGGAGGATCTTCCGCCGGAGATCAAGGCGCAGCAGCAGGCCCTGGCCGACCGGTGGCCGGAGATCGAGGCCCGCCTGAACGCCGGCCCGCCGCCGGGCGCCGGCGCCGCGCGGCGCGACGCCTTCCTGCGGGAATGGGAAAGAACGGCCCGGGGGGCCGCCCACGCGGATGCCGTAAGGGCCCTCAATCCCGCCGCCCGGCGGTCGGGGACCGAGTGGCTTCAGGCCGTCGTCGATTCGGCGGCCTCGCCGCGGCTGTGAGTATAGGTGGGAAAGACGCCATCATGGAACGGCTCTTCGGGACGGACGGCGTGCGGGGCATGGCGAACGTGCATCCGATGACTGCCGAGATGGCGCTGCAGATCGGCCGCGCCACGGCGCATCTCTGCAAGAAGCAGAAGAACCGGAGGCACAGAATCCTGATCGGCAAGGACACCCGCGTGAGCGGGTACATGCTGGAATCGGCGCTGACCGCCGGAATCTGCTCCATGGGCGTGGACGCCCTTCTGGTCGGCCCGATGACCACGCCCGGCACCGCCTTTCTCACGCGCAGCATGAGGGCGGACGCCGGGATGGTGATCTCGGCTTCGCATAACCCGTACCAGGACAACGGGATCAAGATCTTCTCCCGGAACGGATACAAGCTGCCGGACGCCGAGGAGGACGAGATCGAGAACCTGATCACCACGGAACGCATCAAGGACATCCGCCCGACCGCCGACGCTATCGGAAAGGCCCGCCGCATCGACGACGCGATGGGCCGCTATATCGTCTTCTGCAAAGCCACCTTCCCGGAGAACCGGACGCTCGAGGGGATGAAGATCGTCCTCGACTGCGCCAACGGCGCCGCCTACAAGGCGGCCCCCGTCATCTTCTCCGAACTCCTCGCGGACGTCACGGTCATCCATTGCGAGCCGGACGGGATCAACATCAACGACCGCTGCGGTTCGCAGCACACGGAAGGCCTGGCCGCCAAGGTCCTCGAGATCGAGGCCGACATCGGCCTGGCGTTCGACGGCGACGGCGACCGGCTCATCGCGGTGGACGAGCGGGGGCGCGAAATCACCGGCGACCATATCATGGCGATCTGCGGGAAGCGGTACAAGGAGCAGGGCCTTCTCACAAACAACTTGGTGGTCGCGACGGTCATGAGCAACTTCGGTTTCTTCTCCGCCATGAGGGGGCTGGGCATCGAGGCGGCCGCGAGCAAGGTGGGCGATCGGTATGTCCTCGAGACGATGCGGCGGAGGGGCGCCGTCCTGGGCGGCGAGGCCTCCGGGCACCTGATCTTCCTGAATCACCACACGACCGGCGACGGAATCATCACCGCCCTCCAACTCCTCTCCGCCATGCGCCACTACCGCCGGCCGCTGTCCGGGCTTGCCTCGATCATGACCCTCTCGCCGCAGAAAATCGTCAACGTGGAGGTCAGATCAAAGCCGCCGATCGAGGATATTCCAGGGCTTCGGCCGGCTGTCGCCGAGGCCGAGGCGGAATTGAAGGATCTGGGACGCGTCCTCGTCCGCTACTCGGGCACGCAGGCGATGTGCCGCGTGATGGTCGAGGGTCCGACGCAGGAGATGACCGACCGGTTGGCGGGCCGGCTCGCGGACGCGGTAAGGAAGGGAATCGGTTGATCCAGCGCCGTTTCGCGCGCGGGGGTGGCGGATGGCGTTCAGCGTGATCGTTACGCGCGATTTCGACCAGATGAGCGAGGTGGCCGCCGGCCTCGTCGCGGAGGATATACGGCGCGGGCTCGCGCGCGGGCCCTCCTATGTCCTCGGCCTGGCCACGGGCATTTCGCCGACCGGCCTGTACAAGCATCTCGCCAAGGCCGCCAACGCCGGGGCCTTCGACGCCTCGCGGATAACCAGCTTCAACCTCGACGAGTACGTAGGCCTGCCGGGCGAAAACGCCCAGCAGCGCGCCCTGCACAAGGAGGCCTACGGCTATTTCATGGTGCAGGAGCTCTTCGGCCTGCTGCGGAAGAAGTTCCTGGAGACGAACGTCCCGTGGGGCGCATTGATCGACCAGGGCCGTTTGGAGGCGGAGATGAAGGAGAACCCCGGCGACTGGACCCTCCAGGGGGAAGACGCCGGGAAGGCGATCGTGATCGGCAGGGACGCCCGCTCCGACTACCTCCGATGGATTCGGAGGGATATCCTCGACGCATACGCGGAGAAGATCGCACGGCGGGGCGGGATCGACCTGCATATCGTGGGTATCGGCAGGCGGGGCCATGTCGGCTTCCACGAGGCCGGCATCCCGTTCGAGGATAACGAGATGCTCCTGGTCAAGCTGGACGAAAGCACCATCGCCAACGCGGTCGCCGACGGGCATTTCCCATCCCGGATGGAAAGCCCTTCCTACGCCGTATCCATGGGCGCCCCGCTGATCTACAGGGCCGCGACCGTGTTGATTGTCGCGACCGGGAAACGCAAGGCGCGGGCGGTGGCGGACGCCCTCCTCATGGATCCGGCCCCCTCGGTGCCGGTCTCCTACAGCCATCTCGCGGCGGAACGGGGCGGGCGCGTGGTCTTTGTCCTGGATCGGGAGGCCGCGGCGGATGTCATGCCGCAGGCGGACCGGATCAGGGGGCGCGGGATCGAGCTGGAGGAGATCGGCGCCGGGGGCGCCTCGACCCGCGTCTCGGACCTCTCCTTCCGGCGCTGCCCGGAGACGGGCCTCATGGGCTGACCCGCCCCGGGCCGGGGACCTTCCGGTTATGAAGCACGGTCAAGGAGACGCGGGAAGACCGGCGCGGGCCCGCAAGCCGTGGCAGGGCGCGCGGGCGCCGCTCGAAGAGCTTGTCGAGGCCGTCCTGAACACCGGCATCGCCTCGATGCGCGCCTCGCCGGAGTTGCGGACGCTCGCGTACAAGGTCCTCCAGTTTGACGCGCGGGGAACGAATGTCGTCATCCTCGGCGGAGGAACCGGCCTGTCCACGGTGATCGGGGGGAACGCGCAGCGGGCCGACTGGGCCAGGATGCCGTTCGTCGGCCTCAAGGAAGAGTTCCCCCGCCTGAAGGTGGTCGTCTGCACGACGGACGACGGCGGATCGACCGGCCTCCTGTTGAAGGCGCTCCCGATGATCGGCATCGGCGATCTGCGGAAGTGCGCGGTCTCGCTCATCCTCTCCGAGAACCTCCAGCGCGAATACCGTATCAACAGGGAGGGCGCCTACGCGCTTGCGCACGCGGTCCAGAGGATATTCAACCACCGCTTTCCCGAACGGTCGGCTGACGCGCGGCTACTGTCGGACCCCCTCATGCTGCTTCCCGCCAGGCAGCGAGGGGCCGTCCCGCGGCGGCTCGCCGAGACGCTGCGGGCGCTCGGCTCCCGCGTGGGGTTTGGGGGAGACGGGCCGGTCATCCCCCCCGCCGGCCATTGCATGGGGAACCTCCTCCTGACGTCGGCCGTTTTCCGGGCCGCAGGCGGACGCGCGGACCGGCCGCCGCGCCTCGGCGAGATCCGGAAAGGCCTGGACGACGTCTTGCGGGCCATCGGCGCCACCCCCGGCTGCCTCTTCCCGGCGACCGCGACCCCGGGCCAGTTGAAATTCCTATACTCCAACGGCGTCGAGGTGCTGGGGCAGGAGAAATCCGCCGCGACACACAGGCACTTCCCGGTGGAGCGCATGGCGGTGGAACTCAGCGGGGCGCCCGTCGTGAGCTCGACGCTGCTCCGGTCGATCAGGGACGCGGAGATGATCGTCCTCGCGCCCGGGAGCGTCTACACCAGCATCATCCCGATACTGCAGATCGAGCCGCTCACGGAGGCCATCCGCTCCAACCGGAAGGCGTTGAAGGTGCTGGGGGCGAACTTCTGGATCCAGGAGGGCGAGACGGACATCTCGCACCGGAGGCGGGGGCGGGAGTTCTGCGTCTCGGAGCTGCTGGAGGCGTACGACCGCAACGTGCCCGGCGGAGCCCGGGGGCTCTTCCATCTCGTCCTGAGTGCCAACCTCGAACTCATGCCGGGGAACATACTGCGCAACTACGCCCTTGAGGGGAAACGGCCGATCCATCTCGACAGGGCGCGGGTGACGGCGATGGGCTTCCGGCCGGTGGAGGCCACGCTCTTCTCGCCGGAGCAGCTCAAGCAGTCGCACGTCATCCAGCACGACGCGGGCAAGTTCGCCCTCGCGATGCGTTCCATTCTCTACGCCCACACGGCCCTCGGCTGGATCGACGCGGGGCCTCCGCCCCCCCGCCGCGCGTCGATCCAGCCG
>CALLYX010000134.1 GCA_937858775.1 uncultured bacterium
GTCTTGTTCTAAAGTATCCTGCTGCACTGACTGGTCTTCATCGACGGAAGGGGGCCCTGCGTCTATCCGCCGGAGGTCCAGGAGGAGTACGGGACGATAGAGGGCGCGGGGGACGGATGGGGGAAGGCGCTCGATAGGCGCGGGGTCAACCTGATACTGATCCCGGCCGGGGAGAAGAGCCGGCCGCTTCTGGATGCGCTTGACGCCTCGAACGAATGGCGGCTGGGTTTCTGGGATGCACGGTCGGCGGTCTTCCTGCGCGACACGGCCGCCAACCGGCCCCTGATCGAGGCGTACCGGTACCGGGCCTTCGACGAGTCGAAGATGGCCTTAGGGGAGGCGGTTCTCGAGACCGCCCCCCGGATCGTCAGCGAACTCCACAACTACCTGAAGGGGCGCCCCGATTCCATCGGCGCGCGGAATCTCCTCGCGGGGATATTCCTGAACCGTGGGATGACGGACCGGGCGATCGCCGAGTACGAAGCGGTGGCGGCGTCGCACCCGAGGCTGCCGAGGGTGCATTACAACCTCGGGATGCTCTACTCCCGCAAGGGGGAGGTCGCGCGGGCGATCTCCGAGTACGAGAAGGAGACTTCCGCCGCCCCCTCCTTTACTCCCGCATGGAACGACCTCGGACGGATCTACTTTGAGGGCGGCGATTTCAAGAAGGCATTCGACGGCTTAAAGAAGGCCCTCAAGTCCGATCCGGACTACGTTCACGCCCGCAACAACCTCGGACTCGTCTACATGGAGGAGGGAAAGGCGGCGGAGGCGATCGGCGAGTTCAAAAAGGCGCTCGCAATCGATCCCGCCTACGAGGCCGCCGCACGGAACCTTCAGATCGCGCAGGAAATGGAGAGAAGCCCGGCGGAGACGCTCAACCGGCTCGGCCAGGGCTACTACCTCCGGAACAACCTCGCCGGGGCCGAGCGGCAGTTTCTAAAGGCCATTTCGCACGATCCGCGATACGCCGTCGCGATGGGGAATCTCGGCGTCGTGTTTCTGAGGCAGGGGAGGACCGCGGAGGCGATAAGGCAGTTCAAGAAGGTGCTTGAGATCGCCCCGGACGACGTCGCCGCGAGGCGGAACCTGGCGGCGGCGGAGTCGGTGATGGCCGGCGCCGGCGGCCCGGCGGGCGCGCACTCCCTCGGATTCGCTTACGCCTCGCCGGTCCCGCGCGGGGGGGAGCGGTGAAACGGGGGCGCGCCGCCGCCGCGCTGCTCTTCGCCGTCCTCCTCGTCGTCTACGTCGCCTGCCTCGCGCCGAACTGGGGCGCGATGTCGCTCTTCAACACGTGGGACGGCCTCGAGTACGTCGTCTGCGCGAACCTCCTCGGCATCGACCACCCCCCCGGGCACCCGATCTACCTGCTCCTTGGAAGGCTCTTCACCCTCCTCCCGTTCGGCGATCCGTCATGGAACGTCAACCTCCTGTCGGCGGTCTTCGGGGCGGGGGCTATCGCCGTGCTCTTCCTCGCGCTTCTCCAGTTGCACGCCCTCTCCCGCCGCTCGGGGGGCGGCGCCGCTCCGCCGAGCGGGCCGTTTCGCGGGGAATTGCGGGCCGTCCTTGTCGCCCTCGCCATCTCGCTGACGTTCGCCTTCTCCTACGTCTTCTGGTCGCATTGCGAGATTCCCGAGGTCCACACGCTCTTCCTGTTCCTGACGGGGGTTTCCGTTCTCGGCGTCCTCCGGTGGCACGGCGGCGGCCGGGGGGGATGGCTGGGCCTCTCCGGCGCCGCGCTCGGTCTGGCCCTCGGGGTCAGCCTCCTCGGGGTGTTTCCAGTCCTAATACCGGTCGCCGCGTTCGTCTTCGCCTCGGCCCGCGTGCGCGGCGTTCGCGTGCGGTGGACGGTCCCGGCGGCGCCCCTCCTCGCGGGGGCGCTGTCATACCTCTACTACCCGGTCCGCATCGCCTCATGGCCCGGCATCTACAGCCACCCGATGAACTACCTCTGCCCGTTCGATATGGGGAGCGCCGCGTGGTACGGGTGGTTCCTCTCGGGAAAGGCGTGGACGGGCGGAACGATGTTCTTCCTGAACCGCCTCGCGCCGAACATTCCGCTCTATCTCAGGTACGCCGTCCCCGACCTCGGGTACCCGCTCTTCGCCTGTTCCGTCGCCGGGATCGTCCTATCTGCGCGCGACCTCCTGGCGTTCGCAGCGGCGTTCAAGCGGTCGGACCGGGCGGGGGCGGCCGCGCGCATGCCGCTTCCGTTCCTCGTCGCGCTCTTCGCCTTCTCCTTCTTTCCCGAGATCTCGATCCACGACCCGAGCAACCCCCACGCCACGGATTACCTCGCCAATTTCTTCCTCCCCTCGATCTTCCTTCTCGTGTTCCCGGGCGCCGCCGCGGCTTTGCGCGCGGGCGAGTTCCTCCTGCGCCGCCCGTCCAAGGCAGGCGGCCGCGCGTACGCCGTCCTCGTCGCCTCGTTGTTCGCGATGCCCCTCGTACAAGTCGCGTGGAATGTCCGGCGGTGCGATCTCCGCGGCGAAGAGTGCGCGTACGTGCTTGGGAAGCGGACGGCCGCCCAGCTGCCCGCCGGGGCGGTTATCGTCTCCAAGCTTGTCTACGGCCTCGTCGACGCCTACTTCAGCGAGGTGGAGCGCGCCATTCCCCCCGGGAAGGTTTCGCTCTGCGACCCCGAGATGGCGGGGCGGGAGCTCTCCCGCGCGGGGGCCGGCAGGGACCTGTTCGCGAGGAGGAACCGCGCCGTGCTCGACTCGATCTCGCGCGGTCTTTCCTCCGGTCGGGCCGTTTTCATCGCAGGGGACGTCGTGGACGAGGACAAGTCCCCGGAGAAGCTGCTCCTCTCCGACCTCGAACTCTCCCGATGGTACCCGCGGCTCCCGCCCGGGGAGGCGGGGCTGGTTTTCCCGCGCGAGATGTTCCTATACCGGGTCGCGGGCCTCCGCGGCGCCGAGCGGGTCGATGCCGTGCCGCCGGACGCGCCGCGAGGGGGCGCCGGCGCCGGCGCCTTTTCCAACGGCCTCTCGCTTCTCGGCTTCCGCCCTTTTCCGCCCGACCGGCGGCTAAGGGGCGACCTCCTCACCCTGGAGATGTACTGGCGGGCGCCGCGCCCGCTGACGGGGGGCGTCTACGCCGCGATATTCTTCATGGACGGCTCGCTGCGGCCCGCCTGCGCGAAGCCGAAGCACTGGCCGGTGTCAGTCGGGCACCGCTCTGGCCGCAGGCTTCTATATCGCTCAATACTTCGCCCACCATCCGCCAACCCGGCGAACGCTTCACTGCCAGCTACCTCGGCGGCGCCGGCGACGACCCGGCCCCGTTCTTCGGGAGTGGATTCGAACAATCTGTTTTCCACCAGATCCACGATGCCCGGTCCGGCGACCCGGACGACTTCGCAGCCGGCGGCATGCGTCCGGATCAGGTCGTCCCGGTCCCCGGACCAGGAAGATGTTGTTGGCGCGCAGCTCCGCCAGGCAGCCGAGGTAGATCGCCAGCGCGCCGAGCACCAGCCGGATGCGCCGGTCCCCCCACGGGACGTAGCGCAACGCGGCGAGCGCGGCCAGGACCGCAGCGCTCGCGTCGGTAGAGCCGTCGTCGACGAACAGGCTCTCCCAGCTCCTCCTCGTGGGCTCGAGCGCCCGGCGGATCTCCGCCGCGAGCACGGGGAGGTTCTCCGCTTCGTTGTAGAGCGGGATCACCAGCGAGAGGTGCGGCGCGGGCTCCGGCCTCACTCCCTGGTCACTCCCAGGCTTTCCAGGGCGGTTAATGCCTGCAGATCCTCCCGGCTGGATACGCCACCCGAGGCAATTATTTTCAGGCCACTTTCCCGGGCCATCTGTTCGATGGAAGCCAGATTGGGTCCTGCCATAAGTCCATCCCGGGCCACATCTGTAAATACGGCCCGGATTACACCGAGTCCTTTCATCTGCCGCCCGAAGTCCAGGGCCGACAGGGTGGAACGGTTGACCCATCCTTCCACTGCCACCAAACCATCCCGGGCATCCAGGCCCAGTACAATAC
>CALLYX010000135.1 GCA_937858775.1 uncultured bacterium
GACGGGGCCTCAGTGGCCGTCGCCGCCGCGACGGGCGCCGCCTCCCCCGGCGGCGGCGGGGGGGACGGGGCGGGGCCTCCGCCCCGCCGGCATCCCCGGCCGACCAGCAGGAGCGCCGCCGCGATGACGATCGCCGCGAAGCCGAAGAGGAAATGCCGCGGCCGCTTCCGCATCGCGGTCGAGGCGCGGTCGCGGGCGGTCTTCACCGTGTGGACGATCTTGTCCATGACACCCGTTTCCTCGCGGAGGACGGCCCCCAGGGCCCGGGACAGCTCGCCAGCGGATTGGAATCGCTCGTCCGGATTCGGTTTCAGGCATTTCAATATGATCTCGTCGAGCCCCCGCGGGATCTCGCGGTTGATCTCGCCCGGCCTCCTGAAATGCCCCACCGGGAGCTGCCCCGTGAACATCTCGTATAGGATTATGCCGAAGGCGAAGATATCGGCCCGGCAATCGACGTTCCGCGCGTCGCGGCGCTGCTCCGGGGCCATGTACTCCAATGTCCCCATCGCGATATTCGATTGGGTGAGCGTGGAGAGTTCCCCGCCCCCCTGGGCGAGCTGTACCAGGCCGAAATCGGCGACCTTCACCGTCAGGCTGTCCCTGGCGATGAGGATATTGGACGGTTTGAGGTCGCGGTGGACGATTCCCTTCCCGTGTGCGTAGGCGAGGGCCCGGCCCACTTGTATCGCGATCTCGAGTATCTGCCGGTAGGTCAGCGTCTGGCTCTTCAGGAAGTCGTCCAGGTTCAGCCCGTCGACAAACTCCATCACGAAGTAGCAGACGCCCTCTTCCCTGCCGCGGTCGATGATCTGGATGATGTTTGGGTGGCTCAACCGCGCGATCGTCTCCGCCTCCCTGTCGAAACGCGCGATGAACTCCCGGTCCCGCGCGAAGCCGGCCGGCAGCACCTTGATGGCCACCGTCCTGTTGAGCGACGACTGTATCCCCTTGTAGACCACGGCCATGCCGCCGCGTCCGATCTCCTCGATGATCTGGTAATGCCCAAGGCGTTCGATGCGCGGTTTCTTCATCCGTATCCCCATTCGCGTCCGCGGCCGGCGCGGGCGCGCGTTCACCCCAGCCTCATCCTCCAGACCTCCACGGGCGCCGCCTTCCCCTGCACTTCGATCGGGGGCATCCGCTCCGCGGCGACCGCCCCGCCGAGCGCCGCGGAGGTGGAGCCGCTGAGCAGCACCTCCCCGCCGCGTGCGGCGTCCCCGAGGCGCGCGGCGAGGTTCACCACGTCCCCGATCACGGTCAGCTCCATCCGGTGCTCCGAACCGATGTTGCCGTAGAGGACCTCCCCCGTGTTGATCCCGATGCCGATCCTAAACGTCCTCCTCCCCTGCGCCTCCCATCGGGCGTTCAGCCCGGCCATCGCGGCCTGCATCTCGGCCGCGGTCCTGGCGGCGCGCAGCGGGTCGTCGGGATGGGGGACCGCCGCGCCGAACACGACGATGAGCGCGTCGCCGATGAACTTGTCCACCGTCCCCTCGTTCCGGAAGGCGATCCGGGTCATCTCGTTGAAATACTCGTTCAGCATCCCCACCACCTCGTTCGGCGGAAGCTCCTCCGAGAGGCGGGTGAAGCCGCGGATGTCGGAGAAGAGAACCGTCACCTCCTTGATCTCGCCGCCCAGGTTGAGCTCGCGCGTCCCGTCGATGATCTGCTCGACCGCGCCCGGCGGGAGATAGCGCTGGAGGTTGTTCCTGCGCCGCACCTCGACCTGGATATTGCGGTAGAGGGTCGCGTTCTCGATGGCGAGCGCCGCCTGCGCGGCTATGCCCGAGAGGAGCTGGAGATCATCCTCGCGGAACTCGCCCGAGGAGACGCGGTTCGCGACGTGGATGACGCCTAGAACCTTCTCCTCGCGCATCAGCGGGACGCACATTGTGGACATCATGTGGAACCGCGCGACGCTCTTGGAGGCGCTGAAGCGGCTGTCGGCGGAGGCGTCCGCGCTCAGGATCGCCACCCCTTCGCGGGTCGCCTTTTCGAGGATCGTCCGGCTCACGGCGACCGTCGCCTCCCTAGCCGAGGACGCCTTGGATCGAAAGATGCGGAGCTTCATCCCGTCCTTCTCCCCGTTCCTCAGCATTATGAACGCCTCGTCGGGGTGGAGCACCTCGAACACGATCTCCATCAGGGAGTTGAGCAGCTCGTTCAGGTTGAGGGTCGCGGAGACGGCCCTCCCGACGCGGTAGAGGGTGGCCAGATACTCGCGGGAGGTCCTTAGGAGTTCGGGGCTGTCGGCGAGGCCGGCGCGGTCGACCCCGCGCATCGGATCCATCTTCATCACGGTGCGCACCTCGGGCTCGGCCCTGCCGTCGACGCCGCCCGCCGGGCCCGAGTGGTAGACGAACGTGGCCTGGCCGATCGCTATCTCGTCCCCGTCCTTGAGGGCCGCGCGCGTCACCCTCGCCCCGTTCACGAGCGTCCCGTTCTTGCTGCCGAGGTCCGCGATCACCGCCTCGCCCCCGCTGGAGAGTTCGATCGCGGCGTGCGAACGGGATACGCCCAGGCTCGCCAACTCGATGGTGCAGCCGCGCCCCCTGCCGATGGTCGTGGTGCCGGGGGAGAGTTCGTGGTAGAGCCCCGGCCCGATGCCGTCCTTTATGAACAGCCTGTGCATCGCATGCTCCCGCCCCGGGGGGGGGCGCTCAACGCAGGGGCGGCTCCACGGCGTACTTCTTCAGGAGCGCGCGCGCGGCGCGCGCCCCCTTCCATCCCTCCACGCTGGTGCCCTTGTCGCGCTCCAGGAGTTTGTACGTGCCGAAGAAGTTCTCGATCTCCGCGAGCCAGTGGTTCTGCAGATCTGCGATATCGTTGATCCCGTCGAATCGCGGGTCCGCCACGGGGACGCCGAGGATCTTCTCGTCGACGCCGTGCTCGTCGCGCATCTGCAGCACCCCGATGGGACGCACCTTCACGCGGCAACCCGGGAACGTCGGCTCCTCGACGATGATCAGGACGTCGAGCGTGTCGCCGTCGCCCGCCCGCGTCCACGGGATGAAACCGTAGTCGGTCGGGTAATGCACGGATGAGAAGAGCACCCGGTCCAGCCGTATCGCCCCGGCGGCGAAGTCGTACTCGTACTTGTTGCGGCTCCCCTTGGGGATCTCCACCACCGCGTCGACGGAGTCGTACGTCTCTTCCACCGCCTGGCCTCCCCGGCAATAGGCCGCCCACCCTGCGGGCCGCCGGCCGCGGTTCAGAGCACTTTCTGCCCGCCCGCCTCCGCGGCGGGGGCCGCCTCCTGCGGCTTCTGCCGCCCCTCATCCGCGGCGGCCTCCTCGGGGGGGCACTCGCCCTCGACGCCGTACGCCCCCTCCTCCACCCGTTCCTCGATGTAGTCTCCGTAGATGTAATACGGCCCCTTGTTGATGCACCCGGCGGCCATGACCGCCGCCGCAAGCCCCACGCACATGAAGATAGTTCTCATCCCCCCCTCCGTTCGGCGGCCTCCAGGTCGCGCGGCGCTTCCGCGCGGGACCGGACGCCCCGCGCGAAGAAACGACCCGCTCGCCGGCCAGCATTCTACAGCGGAAGGCGCCGCGGCGCAAGGACAGATCGGCCCGCCGCGCTCGAGCCCGGATTATCGTCTTCTCCCCCGCGGGGCGCGGCGGTAGAATACCCGCGGCGATGAATTCCATGTCGGTGGTCGCGGTGGCGCGCTGCGCGTCGTACGACGCGGGGGAGGTCCGCGCCGCCGTCGGGCGGGCGCTGGATCTCCTGGGCGGCATGGGGCGCTTCGTCGTTCCGGGCGCGGGCCTCCTCCTCAAGCCGAACATGCTAGCGCCCCAGCCGCCCGAGAAGGCGGTCACCACCCACCCTGCGATCGTCGCGGCGGCCGCCTCCCTCGCGAGGGAGGCGGGCGCCTCCCCCCGGATCGGCGACAGCCCGGGTTTCCACTCCTTCGCGAAGGCGGCCGCTGCGTCGGGCATAGCCGCGATGGCCGCGGCCGGGCGGATCCCTCTCGTCCCGT
>CALLYX010000136.1 GCA_937858775.1 uncultured bacterium
CGTCTATCCCTTCATCGCCGGTCTTGCCGATCGCCTGGCCGGCGTCCTTCCGGCTGCCCCCGTAACCCATCCTGACCAGTAGCTCCACGACGATCTTTTCAAAGAGGCTCGGGGGGCTCTGCTTTATCTGCTGAATCAGCTCGTTGGCGAGGTTGTCGCGAAGAGTTTGATAGGCGTTTTCCAAGGCCTCTTCGGGGGTCTCCGCTTCCGTTTTTTCTTTTTCCTTGCGGGGGGTGGATTTGTCTCTCCCGGCTTCCCTAAAAGCCCTGAACTCCTCGAACTGGTCCAGAAACTTCGCATCAATCCTCGGTGGATTCTGTTTCAGTATTTGCATCCCCCGATCGGTTATTCGGAAAAACCCTCGGCGAGTAGTCTCCAGGAGCCCGGACTTTTTCAAATAGGTGCGAGACCATCCTACGCGATTTAGAAATATCGCCTGCTGGCCGCTTGGTAGAAGCTCCCGCCTTTCTTCGGCAGTCAACTTAAACTGGTCGGCCAAGATGTCTATTGTTTGAGCCAGTGAATACTCCTTCCGGTCTGCGGTGATTTTCAGAAGCGGAAGCATCAGCGTTTGGTAGTCAGGAATCGCCATCTTTACTGCCCTCCTTGTTTATGTGCTGGGGTAGAGGAGGCCCCTGGGATTTGTTTCAAGTGTATCACCCGAGGGGGGGACTTGGAAGGAAAATACCCTTGAAAATGACTATTAGTGGAGGCGCAAACGTTTGTCCAATAAGGGACAGCGAACAAAAGGAGAATCGAGATGAGCAAGCTGCAAGGACCGTTGTTCTCCCTGGATGCCAGGGGACAGCTGGGAAAGGCGCTGGTCTATGCGATCTGGAAGGGCATGAACTACGCCCGGAAGTATATCATCCCCGCCAATCCGAAGACCGCCGGCCAGGTGACGATCAGGGGATACTTTACTACCGCGGTGACGGCTTACAGGGCGGAGGACCAGGCGACGAAGGACGCCTGGGACAACGCCATCAAGAAGCACGGCCGGGTGATGACCGGGTTCAACTACTACGTCGGGCTCTACGTGAAGTATCTGATCGAGCATACCGGCACACCACCCACCCCGCCCTTTATGCCGCCCAGCTAAAAGCAAGCGGCTCCGGTGGCTCCGGAAGGCCCCCGCATCACCGAGAGGTGGTGCGGGGGTTTCTTTTTGTCTTTGATGACCTCCTCCGCTTCCTCTCCGCTCCCACTCCGCTATCCTTGAGTTTACCCGCAGGGGGCGTTTCCCCCAAGATTGGGGGAAACGGGGCCGAGGAAAGGGGCGTCTCGGGCCAGCGGAGCTGGACCGAGGCGCACGGGGGAAGGGGGTTGATGGACGCGGAGCGGAGGCTGAGGCTGAACGGGCCGCAGGCCCGCGCGAGGGGCGAGTGAGGAAGGCGTAGTTTACATAACGTTTACGTTATGTAAACCCGAAGGGCGTCGCGGAGGGGTGAGGCAAGGGCAAGTTCCGATAATGACGTCATTATGGGAAAGGCGGTCTCGCAGGCCGAGTGACGGAAAGGGAAATTGGGTCCCCCGGCACGAGGCCTGCTGACCGCCGCCTTGCCCGGTGCTGAGGAGCGGAGCGACGAAGCATGCCGAGACCCGGAGCCGCTAAAAGCCTGCCGAACGAGCTCCGAAAAAGGCCGGTGTTCCAGACGCAGCCGGAGCGCCGCGAAGGGGTACGGGGGAGGTAAAAGGGGGTGAATCCCGGCGAAGCCGGGAGAGGGGGAAAAGGGGCGGCGAGTGGCGGCGGAACGGAGCGGAGGAGCTTGCTCAGCGAGCCAAGCGAAAGGAGCGCGCGCGGTCAGCAGTCGAGGGAGGCGAAGCCGACCGCGTCTGCTGACCGCCGAGCGAAGCGAGAGCGCTCCTGGAGCGCAGGCGAGCAGGGCGCGGAGAGCGAGCGAGTTTCGAGGAGCGCAGGCGACGCGGAACGCGTCGCCGAGCACCGGAGAATCTCGCGAGCGCGCCCTCCGGAGACAGCGAGCGTGTCGCCAGTCGGCCGGCTTTTTGGCCGTCTGGCGACAGTTACGCGAGCTGTCGGAGGAGGGCCGGAGCGCCCGGTGAGCAAGCGACGAAGCGGAGAGGAGCCGACGCGAGAGGGGGCTTTTCCCCCTCCCTACCGTCGCGCGGGGAGAAGACGTCCGGACTCGGGGAAGACGCAGGCCTGGCGCGCTTCTTGCGGCCGTGCCCGGAGGCGACAGAAAGCGAGCGAAAAGGCGACGGGCCGGTTGAAGGCTGTCTCCCGGAGCGAAGCGGAGGGAGTCAGCCTGGCCCGTCGCCGCGAGCTTTGAGTCGCCGGAGGGATGCCCCGAAGGGGCAAGGCCGAAGAGCAAGAAGCGTGACAGGCCGGGGAGCGGGCACGGGCGAAGCGGAGCTGGGCCGCCGCGAAGTGGCGGACCGGCGGAGCGGCGGGGGGATCGCAAGAAGCGTGACAGCGATGCTGGCGCGCTTCTTGCCTCACTTCCAGAAAAACAGGGGAGAAGAGTTACTTCTTCTTGGACGGCATCTTAATGTTTTGGCCGATCGTTGTGTTCGGGTGTTGTTTCCGATAGCTGTCTTTTACGAATTTGCCTGATATGGCGCTACGGGAAACTCTCCGGCAAGCTCCTTTAGCCATTTCCCTCACCTCCTTTAAAGTTGATTATTGCAGAGCATCTACGTCTTGATCTTACCTCGTCATTCCGCTCATTACAAGGAATTAAACTGCGCCTGAGTTTCTTGACCGCGTAACGAATATGCTGAGATACGGTTGTTTGGTGGATCCCAAGACGGGCGGCGACTTCTCGCTGGGGATGGCCTCGGAGATAATACAGGGTCAGGCATTCGTTCTGCCTGGCGGTGAGATTTCGAGTCATTACCTTCCTCACCTCGCGCATTTTAGAGCGGACGAAGCGCGCCCGCTCTTCCTTTTTTTCTTCTTCGTCGCCATTGTCTCCGGGAACGTGAGCGGGGACAATGGCCTCAAGAATGGAGGGATCGTAACAAATCTCCTTGAAGCGGTAGTCAAGCCGGGACATTTTTCGAGACCTCGATAATCCCCGCGTCGAACATCTCCCGGGCCTGGTCGAGCATCAGGACTTCCTCGGGGAGGATTTCAAAGCGGGAGGCACCCGTCCTTCGGGGAACAAGCCAAATATCGCCCCACCGCTGAGAGCGGATATGGAC
>CALLYX010000137.1 GCA_937858775.1 uncultured bacterium
GGCCAATAATGACCGCCTGGGGCACGCGGTGGGAGATGAACTGCTGCGGCGCGCGGCGAGCGTGCTGCGCGCGGCCTTCCGCGCCGAAGATGTGGTGGCCAGGATCGGCGGGGATGAGTTTGGGGTGCTGCTGCCCGGCGCGGGGGTGGATGCGGCGCGGGCGGCGATGCAGCGGGTGGAAGCCGCGCTGGCGGAGCCCTTCAGCCAGCGCGCCGGTCAGCGGCGTCTTGCCGGCGCCGCCGACATGATAGTTACCGACGCACAACACGGGAATACCGGCCTTCACGCCGCGGCGCGCGGACGAAAAGAGGCGCGTGCTCGGGGAGGAGGGCGCACGGGAGTTCCTCAAGGGAATCTGGTGGCCGCAGGTGGAGTTCGTCAACGCGGTGAACCCGCAGGTGCGGAACTGCTCGCTGGCGGTCGACCCGGACGGGGGCGTGGTCTACCAGCTCGGCCTGGCGTCCCACTTCCGGTCCCGTTACGATTTCCGCCGCTTCCCGTTCGACAGGCAGATTCTCGAGGTGAGGCTCCAGTCGTTTCTCTACGACGACTCGGGGGTGCGTTTCGCAGCCGATCCCGCGCTTCGCGGGTACTCGGGCGGCGACACCTGCGACGACCTCAGGGTGGAGGGGGTGAGGACCGTTTGCCGCCCCGCGAAGATCCCCGGAATCGCGGGGACGTACTCCGAGTTCGCGGCCCTCATTTCAGTCAGCCGCAACTCCGCCTTCTACATCTGGAGGGTTTTCTTCCCGACGATCCTCATCATGGCGATGTCGTTCACCATCTACTTCATCAAGGTCCAGGAGCTCAAGGACCGGGCCTCGATAACCCTCTCGTGCATGCTCGCCTGCATCGCGACGCAGTTCGCAATCAGCTTCAATATGCCCAAGATCTCCTGCCTGACACTGGTGGACAAGGTCTACCTGGTGACCTACGCCTGCCTCGCCGCCGGGGCGGGGGTGAGCGTCGTCGAGCATTACATGCACCATCGGAACCACCCGCGCCTCAACCGCTGCAACCGGCTTGCGCGCTGGCTCATCCCGCTTCTCTACGCCGCGCTGATCGTATGGATCCTCCTGCCGTTTCCGCGGTAAGGGGCTTCCGCGGGCCCCTACCAGCGGACGACCTCGTCGTGCATGTATTGGCCTGCGTCCTCCCACTTCTGCTTCAGGGGGGTGCAGCCGCAGGAGACGGCGAGGAGGAGGGCGAGGAGAAGGGCGCTGGGTAAACGCGGGTGCATGGCCGGGCTCCGGCTGCGGTCGTGGGAAGAGTAGCACAGGGCCGCGGGGCCGGGCAACAGAAATGCCGCCGGCCCGGCGGCGGGGCGCCCGATGCGGGACGGCTCTTCCCTGAAGGACGCGCCTCGCCTCGTCATCGAGAACGGAGGTTCATCCGGCCGGACGGCGCTCGGAAATGCTTGTCTCCCGCCGCGGGCCTCGGATATGATTGCGCGACAACCCGTAACCGCCAGGGCCTCCGGCATGACCGTCCGATCATTCGATCTCTCCCGCGCCGTACGCGAGTTCGTCCTGGTCGCCGCCGCCGGCGCCCTCGCCGGGTTCCTCGGCAACGCCTTCTCCGCGAGGCGGATCCCCCTCGTCGGGGAGTGGAGGAAGCCCTACGGAGTTCCATCCGCCGGCGGCGCGCACTCCCCCACGCACGGCAACGTCGAGATCGGCATGGAGGAGGCGGTGCGCCTTCTCGCCGGCGGGGCGGCCCTGATAGACGCCCGCCCGCCGGGGGAGTTCGTCGAGGGGCATATCCCGGGCGCCGTCTCGCTTCCGGCGGAGGGGGATTCCGCCCCGCCGGAGGCGGCGCTCGAACTGTGCGAGGGGGCGGCGGGCGTGGTGGTGTATTGCAGCAGCGCCGAATGCGACGAGGCGCACCTGCTCGCGAGGGCCCTGCGCGAGGCGGGGGTCGGGGGGGTGCGCGTTTTCGCCGGAGGCCTCGCGGAGTGGGAGGCGGCGGGGCGGCCGGTACAGGGCGGCGCGGCCCATGACTACGGTGGCCGCGGCGAGTTCGGCTGGGCTGTCAGCCGACCGTCAGAAGACAAGCGGGAACAGAAGGTCAGGCAGTTGCTGGAGGATCGTATCTCCTATGCTGACCACTGGCTCACCTTCTTCAATGATCTGCTTCGAAACGATTATAGTGGAAC
>CALLYX010000138.1 GCA_937858775.1 uncultured bacterium
CCCCCGAGGGGTACCGCTTCAGCCACGCGGGCCTCCTCTTCACCGTCACCGCCGCCCAGAGAAACAGGATCCGGGAGATCCACGTCAGCCGGGGGGGGGCGGCATGATCCTCCCCGCCCTTTCGATCATGCTGGCGTGCCTGCTCCTCCAGGCGTTCTTCGCCGGCTCGGAGATGGCCGTCATCTCCTCCAACCGCCTCAAGATACGGCACAGGGCGGAAAAGGGCGAGAGGAACGCCAGGATCATCCAGGGTTTCCTCGACGAGCCGAGGGACCTGCTCGCCACCACACTGGTCGGCTACAACCTCATGGTCGTCATCGGCTCGTGCATCCTCAACAGCCTCCTCGCTGCCCACGCCCCCCGCGACACCGAGAACATCTTCTCCGTGCTCATCTACCTGCCGTTCGTGCTGGTCGTGGGACAGATCGTGCCGATGTCCATCGGGCGCCAGTACGCCAACACCATCTCCCTCCTCTGCGCGTGGCCCCTCACGATCGCCTTCTACATCCTCTACCCGCTCGTCTTCGCCGCCTCCCTCCTCGGCCGGGGAATCACCAGGATCTTCACGCGCGGCCGATCCAAGAAGAACCCGTTCGTGACAAAGGAGGAGATCGAGTCCCTCCTCAAGGAGAGCCACGAGGCCGGGATGCTCCGGAGGGAGGAGAAGGATATGATCGCCGAGATCTTCCACTTCGGCGAAACGGCGGTCAGGGAGGCGATGGTCCCGCTGATCGACGTCACCGCGGCGCCCGAGACGGCGACGGTGGGCGAGCTCCTCCGCCTCTTCGCGGAGACCGGCCACTCCCGGATCCCCATTTTCCGGGAGAGGATCGACCGGATCGTCGGGACCGTCACCGCCACGGATCTCTCCGGCGTCGACAGGGAGAGGACGGCCGCCGAGCTCATGAGCCCGCCCCGCATCGTCCCCGAGTCGGCCTCTCTCGAGCGCGCCCTGGCCGATCTGCGGAACGCCGGCAGGCACATGGCGATCGCGGTTGACGAGTACGGCGGCGCCGCCGGGATCCTCACCATCGAGGATATAGCCGAGGAGATCGTGGGGGAGATCGACGACGAGTACGACACCGACGCGTCCGCGGAGTGGCGCGGGGGGGCGGATTCGATCGTCGTGGACGGCAGGATGCGCGTCGAGCGGTTCAACGCGCTCTTCGATCAACGCCTTCCCCTCGGCGTAGCCGAGACGATCGCCGGGTTCGTCCTGGACGCGATGGACGGAATCCCGGCCCCCTCGGACGAGGTCGCCTACGAGCACCTGACGTTCCGCATCATCGAGGCGGACG
>CALLYX010000139.1 GCA_937858775.1 uncultured bacterium
CGTATTCACCCTAGCGCCGTGGTCGATCCCGCCGCGCATGTCGACCCGAGTGCGAGCATCGGCGCGCTGAGCGTTGTCGAGCGCGGCACGCTTATTGGCGCTGGTTCCGTTCTCAAGGCCCATGTCACAGTCGGCGAAGGCTGCGTGGTGGGTGATCGCTGCATTCTTCACCCAGGGGTGGTGATCGGCGCCGACGGGTTTGGTTTTGCTCCAAATGGCGAAACCTGGGAAAAGATTGAGCAACTCGGCGCTGTGCGCATTGGCAACGATGTGGAGATCGGCGCCAATACCTGCATTGACCGCGGCGCCCTGGCCGACACTGTGATCGAGGACGGCGTCAAACTCGACAACCTGATCCAGATTGGGCATAACGTGCGCATTGGCAAGAATACCGCGATGGCGGGTTGCGTGGGTGTGGCGGGCAGTGCCAACATTGGGGCCAACTGCACGATAGGCGGTAGCGCCGGTATTCTTGGCCACCTGACGCTGGCAGACGGGGTCCATGTTTCATCATTTTCCCTGGTGACTCGCTCGATCCACAAGCCGGGACAGTACACCGGTGTGTTTCCCATCGACGACAACGCCAATTGGGAAAAAAACGCTGCAACGCTCAAGCAGCTTCACAAATTGCGTGAACGTCTCAAAGCTCTTGAAAACTCGAAACCTGCCAATCAAAGGAACCAGGGAACTGCATCATGATGGACATTCACGAGATCCTCAAACGGCTTCCGCACCGTTACCCCTTCCTGCTTGTGGACCGGGTGCTGGAACTGGAAACCGGCAAACGCATCCGCGCGTTGAAGAACGTCACGATCAACGAACCCTTCTTCACCGGCCTTGAGGACCTCGAGGCTCCCGTCGGGCTGGAAGCGGGCCGCGAGCCGCACCTGATAATCCTCGTCGCAGTAGAAGCCGATGAACCCCTCGTTCTCCAGCACGAGCTTCAGCTCCCCGCTGGCGAGGTCGAGCCGGTAGAGATCGTGGAGCTGCGGCACGCGGTTGTTGAGCCCGACGAGGATCTCGTTCGGGTGCCCGCCGCCGCGCTTGACGAGGAAGGCGAACGACCACGCAATCCAGAACCACGCCCAGGCGCACAGGGCGAGCCCGGCGAGAAGCCCCCACGGCGACGGCACGAGCCCGGGCAGGCGGAGGGCGCGGTCGATGGCGGGGCCGGCGGCGGAGACGAGCAGCGGAATGCCGGCGCCGTAGATCGCGGCGACCGCCGCGTAGCTCAGGAAGATGCGCCGCGCGGTTCCCATGCGCGGAATTTTCTCACAACCGCACCCGGCGGTCAACGGCGCCCGGCGCGTAACCGCGCGGCGCGCGTATCCGTTTCAACGCGGGGGGCGTGGGGGGGCGCGGCGATCGCGGGGAACGGCGCGGGGCGCACCTTCTTGTACTCCCGCGCGATCCTTTTCCCGTGTCCACCGCAGCGCCCCGCGGTCCCGCGCTGAAACAGCAAGAGGGGGCGGCGATGTCGGTCGAGGTGCGAATACGGAAGATCATCGCGACGCCGTCCGTGTGGGCCGTCTTCCTGGGGAACGGGGAGAAGACGTTCGTGATTCACGTCGGCCCGGGCGTGGGGATGGCGATCTCGATGGCGATCGAGGGGGTGCCCAAGCCCCGCCCGCTGAGCCACGATCTCATCGCGAACGTCCTGGCGGGGCTCGGGGCGCGGGTGGAGCGGGTCCTGATCAACGACCTGAGGGGGGAGACGTTCTACGCGCGGATCTTCATACGGGAGGAGGGCGAGCGGGGGGTCCGCGTGGTCGAGGCGGACGCCCGCCCGAGCGACTGCCTGGCGCTGGCGGCCCAGACCGGGGCCCCGATCCATGTCGCGCGCTCCGTCATGGACCGGGTGGAGGACGCGGGCGGGGCCCTGGGCGGCGGGGGGGAGGCGGATGAATCGGAAGGGCGGTAAGGCGCTGGCGGCGGCCGCGTGTCTCGTGCTCGCCGGCTGCTCCCAGACGGCACAGGTCAAGATCGAGAGGCTCGGCCCGCCCCTGGCTGATGTCCACGGAATCTCGGAGATCGCGGTCCTGCCGTTCGCGGACCGGGCGACCGGGATCGATGTGGGGGGGGCGGTGGCGCGGAGGCTCGCGAACGTCGTGGTCAACACCGGTCGCTACCGGGTGATGAAGGTCGAAGAGGCCGGGCGGCTGCTCGCCGCGGCGGGGATCAACTACACCTATCCCCCCGACGCCCAGATGGTTCGGAGGATCGGATCCGCCCTCGGCGTCGACGCGATACTTTTCGGCGAGCTCCAGAAGTTCAGCTTCGACGAGACCGGCAGGCTCGTCAAGGTCCGCGAGCAGGTCTGGACGGACGAGTATATGCGCGACGCCGGGGGCAAGGTGATCTCCGATGCCGGCCCCGGCGGCGAGGTGGTCCCCCGGAAGAAGATGGTGAGCCGGGTCGTGGAGAAGAACGCCCTCCAGCGATCAGCGGTCCTGCAGATCGAGGTCAGGATGGCGGACGCCTTCATGGGGAACGTGATCTGCGCGGAGACGGAGTCCGAGTCGGGGGGCTGGGAGGGGACCGGCCCGGCCAAGATCGCGGAACTCCCGGGCCGCGAGGTGATCTTCGATCTTCTTCTCGACCGGGCTGCGAAGAAGTTCGTGCGGCAGATCGCCGCCCACCCGATCGAGGAGGAGCGCCTGCTCGAGCGGGGCGCGTTCCATGCAACGATCCTGGGCGTCGAGCTCGCGAGGAACAATCTCTGGGACGAGGCGACGGAGAAGTGGATGCAGGCGGTCAAGTCCAAGCCCGAGGATCCGGCGGCGTACTACAACCTGGGGGTCGCCTTCGAGAGGAAGGGAATCTTCGACTACGCCTCCAAGGCGTACCAGAACGCGCTGGCCCGGAACCCGCATTCGCGGCGCTACATCAAGGCGGTCGCGGCGATACAGAAACTGATGAAGGATCTCGAGTAGCCCCGCCGGGCCGCTCACCCGCCCTTCCGTCCCGGGGGGAAGGCGGCGTTCTCGACGAGCATAGCGACGGCGTTTCCGCCCCCGAGGCAGATCACGGCCAGGCCGAGCCGTTTCCCACCGTCCCTCATCGCGTGGAGCAGCGTGACCAGGATCCGCGCCCCGCTCGCGCCGAGCGGGTGGCCGAGGGAGAGTGTCCCGCCCCTGATGTTGACGCGCGCAGGGTCCCAGCCCAGCTCGCGGCGGCAGACCACCCCCTCGACGGCGAACGAGTCGCCCACCTCTACGAGGTCGATCTCCCCGATGGCGAGGCGGTTCTTGGCGAGGAGCTTCCGCACGGCTGGTATCGGGGCAGCGAACGCCTCCTCGAGCTCCACGCCGGCGGTGCAGCATGACACGATGCGGGCGAGGATGGAGAGGCCCCTCGCGGCCGCGTACTCCCCCGACGTCACAAGCACCGCCGCGGCCCCATCCGATATGGGGGTGGCATTCCCGGCCGTCACCGTGCCGCCTTTCTTGAACGCGGGCTTGAGGAGAGAGAGCCGCTCCATCGAGCAATCCCCCCGGGGGCATTCGTCGACCGAAAACGGCCCCTCGCCGTCCCGCGGCACGGGCACGATCTCGGGGGCGAAGAGGCCGGCCTCGACGGCGGCGGCCGCGCGCCGCTGGCTCTCGACCGCGTACCGGTCCTGCTCCTCCCGATCCACCCCCCTCGCCTCGGCGAGGGCCTCGGCGAATAACCCCATCGGCTGCTTTCTGAATGCGCAGTGGAGGCCGTCGTGGCGCATCGCGTGGATCGACCTCGTGGATGCGGCGTCCCGCATGAGGAGATGCGGGGCGCGGCTCATGTTCTCCGCCCCCCCGGCGATCACCACCCGGCTCTCACCGGCCGCGACGGCGTTTGCGGCGAGGCAGACGGCGCGGAGCCCGGAGCCGCAGACCATGTCCACGGTGAAGGCGGAGGCCGAGAACGGGATGCCGGCGAGGACGGCCGCCTGGCGCGCCGGGTTCTGTCCGAGCCCGGCCCCGATGACATTGCCGAGGATGAGCTCGTCCACTTCCGCCGCGGCGACGCCGGCGCGCCTCATGAGGTCGGCGGCTACGACCCCCCCGAGGGCCGGCGCGGGGACCGTCTTCAGGCCACCCTGAAACGAGCCGAGGGCGGTCCTCGATGCGGCGATTATCACCGGTGTCTGCATGTGAACCGTTCCGCGAAGAGGGAAAAGCGGCGCGGCGGCCGCGCACTATGATAGGGCACAGGCGGCGATGGCGCAATATCCATTATCCGCCGGGCGCCGGGAAAAGCATTCTCACGCCGCTCGCCCGTGTGCTAGGATGAACGGCGGCAGATGGGGGGAGGAAGGAGGACGCCATGGCGCTGAAGAAGCAGCTTTCGATCACGGTGGTGAACCAGGCCGGCGAAGGGGCAAAGCTCTGCGGATTCCTGAGGGACGCCGGGATCAACATCCAGGCGATCTCGGTCTGCGAGTTCACCGAGGGCGGGGTTGTGCGTATCGTGGTGGACGACGATCGCGCGGCTGTGAATCTCCTGCGCGGGAAGGGATACGGGGTCCTCGTAAGGGTGGTGCTTTCCCTCGTCCTCGACGACAAGCCGGGCGCGCTCGGCGAGGTGCTGTCGAGACTCGCAAAGGCGTGTCTCAACGTCAACTACTGCTACGGCAGCCATCCCCCGGGCGGGGGCAGGGCGGCGATCATCTTCGCCGTGGACGACGCCCTCAAGGCGGACATGCTATTCGCCGACATGGCGTGAAGCGGGCGCGGACGGGGCCCGCGCCCCGCCGCCGCCGGAGAAAGAAAACCCTCCCCGGGGGGGAGGGTTTTCAATTTCCGCACAATCCCGATCGGTCAGAGGGACTTCTTCAACTCCGCGCTCGGCTTGAAGCCGACGACCTTACGGGCCTTGATCGTGATCGTCTCGCCGGTCTGCGGGTTGCGACCCTTGCGCGCCGGCCGCTGCTTCACCTTGAATGTCCCGAACCCCACGAGGCTGACACCCCCGCTCCTCTTGAGCCCCTTGGCAATCCCCTCGATGACGGCGTCTAGCGCCCTGCCCGCGGCCGCCTTCGTGTCGGCGCCGGATTTCTTGTTCGCCACAATGGCCTCGATCAACTCCGCTCTGTTCATCTACAGGCCTCCTTTCACGATAGTGCGTATTCTACATGAACAGGGACCGGATGCAAGGAAAAAACGCGTCGACGGGGGGGGCGCCCAGCCCCGCGCCCGCCCTTTCCAGGACATTCCCCGTTTTTCAGGGGCAGAATACTCCAACTGGTTTTAATAGAGGGGGATAGGAG
>CALLYX010000140.1 GCA_937858775.1 uncultured bacterium
GCTCTACGGTGTGCTTGCCGATGTTCGCGTTGCGGTCACCGATTGGCCCGAAATGCTCGCCGCGCTCAAGTCCGCCACACGCGCCCTGACGACCAACCCGCCGCCGGTTGCGCCCCACGCTGCGGCCGAAACAACCGCCTTCCTCGATTGGCTCGCCGCCGACAATTTCACCTTGCTCGGCGTGTCGCGCACCGAACTCGATTCGGGATCTGTCGCCGGGCTCGGGCTGCCGACCGTCGTGCTGCAGGAGGGCGGGTACGACGTCGCGGCGCTCGGCGAGAAGACGGTCGCGGCGAGGGGCGGACGGATCGAGGGCGGCCGCCTCGTGATCCCGGTACAGACGCCGCTCCCCCCGTCTCGTGCGGAGGCCCCTTCCCCCGTCGGCCCGCGCCGGGAGGCGGAGTGGAACGACCTCCGCGGCGAGAAGCTCGCCCTCGACCTCCGGCTCTGGAACCCGGACCTCGCCATTTCGAACTGCCTCGCCGACGGCGCGACGGGGCTACTCCGCGAGTTCAAGGGGAAGCGGCATGTCTTCAAGACCGTCCCCGGCCCGGCGCCGGGGCCGTGCGTTATGGCCATCAACCGGGTAGCGCCGGCGCAGCCGGGGGAGGAGATCGTCCTGGAGATATCCGCGTGCGCGGCCGGAGCGCCATGGGACCTCGCCGTGGCTGCGGGCGGGAAGGAGGTCGCGCGCATCCGGATAGGGGAGGAAGCGCCGCCGGGACTCCGCGCGACATCGATCGCGCCCCGCCGCGGCGAGGACATCGTCCTGTACGTCGCGGAGGACGGTTCCACGTACTTCGACGAGGGGCTCACCCGTCTCGCGCAGCCGTCGGAGGGCTACGACCCGTCGCGGCGGCCGGCGCCGCTCCGCATCCGGTCCGCCCAGAACAACGTCAACCTCTTCAAGTATCCCGGCGTCTGCCCGCCGGGGAGGCCGGAGATACGGTCGTATTTCATCGAGGTGGAGTGGACGGACAGTCCCTACACCGTCATCTGGCTCTCCCCCGGCGACCCGCACCCGTACGGTTGCTACTGGCCGAAGGAGTACGTCCCCGACCTGCCGCTGCCGGATCCGAAACCGATCAAATTGAGGATACGGTCCGAGGACGAGCTCCCCTCCGTCCCCGAAGGGGGAAAGTATCTCCTCGCGCATGACGATGGCAGGGCGACTGTTATCTTCCTCCCGCGCATTTCGACCGAACCCATGCCGTGGCACACGGCGCGCTTCGACCTCGCGCCGTATCTGAAGAGTGAAAAATCGGTCGAGGTGAGGAGTTTTCCGGCCGCCGGCGGGAGGGGGGGGGCGTACTGGGGATGCGTCAGGCTATCGAGAAGGCAGGCCGCGCCGGGCCGTTGCGGTCACGCCCCTTCGGCCCGGCGGCAGAGGTAGCAGATGCCGGCCCTTTCCCCGATCTGCGGCAGCAGCTTCCGGTTGCAGATCGCCCGCGCGCTCGTATAGAAATCGTTGTTCCAGACGGCCCCGAAACCCTCCTTGCGGAGGTCGCCGAAGACGGCCTGCGGAAAGTTGGGGTAGTAGCAACAGGGCGAGACGGTCCCGTCGCAGTTAATAGAGGCCGAGCGGTAGAGCCACGGGCAGACCTTCTTCGCGCGCGCGGCCCGCATGTCCACCCCGGCGCTGACGTCGTACTGGCTGTAGCGCGGGTCGGTCGCCACCCACTTCTCCAGCAGGTCGCGCCGCGACGGGTCGATGTTCCCCACGGGGGTGAAGGTCAGGTAGTCCACCCCGATCTCCCGCGCCATCGCGCGGGCCCGGTCGAGCTGGTGCTCGTTGTGCCGCATTACGATGAACTTCCACTCCACCCGCGGCGCGGCGCGGCGGAGCCGCCGCTTCGCCTCCACGATCCGGACAAGGTTCCCCCTGACGAGCTCGAAGTCGCCGCCGACGCGGAACTCCCCATAGGCCTTCTGGTCGGCGCCGTCGAGGGAAACCTCCAGGTAGTCGAGCCCCGATTCGACGACCTCCTCTGCGAAGCCGTCCCTCGCGATGTTCAGGTTCGAGCTGATCATGGTGCCGAGGTTCCTCTCGCGGGCGTGGCGTATCATCCGGAATATGTCGCCGGCGAGGAACGGCTCCCCCTGCCCATACAGCAGGACGCAGAAGAGGCGGGGGCTCAACTCGTCGATGATCCGCGCGTAAAGTTCGAACGGCATCACCCCGTACACCGCCCCCTCGGCGCCCTTCACCTGGCAGTAGCCGGTGACCTGGGGGCAGAGCGGGCAACGGAGGTTGCAGCGGTTCGTCGGCTCCACCTTCAGGAAGTACGGGAGGCCGCGGAGCCTGCGCCTCCGCAGCAGCATCTCCGCCTCCAGAAGGGCGAAGTTGCGAAGCTTCGCCGGCGTCATGTGACGCAGCGCGAGCCGGAGGAGGACCTTGAGTTTCCGCACGTCCTCCTGGACGTTCAACTGCACCGGATTCAATCGGCGTATCCGCATGGGTCGTGCCCGGCGCCGCTCCCCCTTCAGATCCTTCTCAAGTAGAGGAGGCCCTTCAGGATGACGACGATGTCGTTGATCGAACGGATCCGGCGGATGGAGCGCCAGATGTAGCGGGGGCGCACATAAAACCGGCGGTAGGCCTTGCGGTACATCGTCCGCGCGTCGTCCGCGGTGAAGCCGTCCGTCTCGTAATGGGGGGTCGAGCCCAGGAAGTCCAGTTTCGTGACGTCGTCGCCGATCAGGGAGCGGCCGTGCCGCTTCACCCAGGTCCAGAGCGCCGTCCCCGGCAGGGGGGTGCTCATGGTGAACTGCGCATAGGTGGGGTCGAGGCGTATGGCGAAGTCGATCGTCTTCTTCATCGTCGCCACCGTGTCGAACGGGTGGCCTATCATGAAGAAGCCGATCGTCTCCATCCCGGCCCTCTTCGCGGCGGCGAAGGCGCGTTCGACCTGGGCCGTGGTTATCTCCTTGCCGATCTTCCTGAGCACCTCGTCGTCGCCGGACTCTATGCCGAACGCGACCTCGTAGCAGCCGGCCCGTTTCATCAGGCCGAGGAGCTCCTCGTCGATAAGGTCCACACGCGTGCCGTTCCCGAGGCGCCAGGCGAAACGGAGCCCGCTCGCCAGGACGCGGTCGCAGAACTCCGCCACCCGCGCTCGGTCCAGGGTGAATGCGTCGTCCAGGATGGAGATCTCCTCGACGCCGAAGCGCTCCACCAGCTCCCGGACCTCCGCCATGACGTTCTCAATGCTCCGGTACCTGAGATTCCTCCCGAACGGGCGGAAGCAGAACATGCACTTCCCGGGACAGCCGCGGCTCGTGATGAGCGTGGCGAAGCGTTTCCGCCCCGTGTGGATCGTCTGGTAGCGGTTCATCGGGAGGAGGTGCCGGGCGGGGAATGGGATCGAGTCGAGGTCCGCGATGAGCGGCCTGTCGGGGGTATGCACCACCCCGCCGTTTCCCCTGAACGAAATCCCCTGGACTTTCCCCCAACCCCCGGGGCCCTCCCCGATTCCCCCCAGGAGCTCCGCCGCCGTTTCCTCGCCCTCGCCCCTCACGCATATGTCGGCGCCGCCGCGCTCGATCGCCTCCTCGGGGGCGATGGTGGGGTGCGGGCCCCCGAAGACGACGAGCGGGGGGCGGGGGAGGCCCTTCACCGCGTCGGCGAGGCGGCGGGCGGCGGCGAGCATGGAGGTCATCACCGTCGAGCCGACGACGGAGGGGTTCGTCCTCCCGATGTGCGCGAGGATATCCGCCTCGCTCATCCGGAGGGCGTTCGCGTCGAGGAGCTCGAACGGAATGCCGGATCGCTCGAGCACCGCGGCGACGTACGCCAATCCCAATGGGGCCTCGGCGCAACCGGCGTGGTAGAACGGGATGTTGACGAGCAGCACCCCGCGCGCCGCGGCGGGCTGCTTCGCGGCCCGGTTGATTCCATTTGTCACGGCAGTAGTGTATCTTATCCGGCCTGACATATCAAATCAGTTGGCCGCCCTTTTTTCATGCCATCTGCATGGAGCGGTGCAACTTGGGATTGCGCCGCAAAATATGTTGGGCGCCGCGGGGTCGAATCAGCACGTTCGGTACCAGTGGGCCGATGAGGATGTAGATTAAAGTGTGGGCTTTCGGAGAGATGTTCGCTCCCCCCCACCCCTAGGGGTGGGGCGTGCCACGAAGATTTGTATTGTCAAGAAGGGCTTGGATAAATAAAAGGGTACAACCGCTCTCCTGTCAGAAAGGAGGTTGTACCCAGTGAAACAACTACACTTCGGAGGCTATTCTACCGCACAATGGAAAGAACTCGCCAGTCATATTAGGGAGAGATTTTGGGAGGAGGCTGAGCAGAGACGGCTTGAGGATATACGGTGGCTGATGCAGGAGCAGATCAACGAGGAGTTCGAGCAGCAGATCGGGGCGGCGCGCTATGAGAGGAGTGCAACACGGCAGGACGAGAGGACAGGATATAGGACAAGAAGCTACGAGTTCAAGGGGGGGTGGATCAGGGGGCTGCGGATTCCGCGAGCCAGAAAGATCGGGATACGGTTTACGATATTCGATCAGTGGGAGCGGGTGCAGCCGGCGGCATATGAAGCGATGCTGACGGCGTATCTGCTCGGGAGGAGCAGTGCGGCGGCGGTAGCGATCAGCGAGATGTTCGGCCAGAGCCGGTTCTCGAGAAGCTTTATGCAGCGACTCGTGAAGCAGTTTGAAGAACGGTTCAGGGCATATCAGGATAGGGCGATTACGAAGCGCTGGACGTATGTGTTCATCGACGGGATGGCGGTCAAGGAGCACGACGTCTATCTAAGGGATAAAGTGGTGATTTTTGCCTACGGGATGACCAATGAGCACGAGACGAATCTTCTGGGATGGGTCGTTGCCGACGGGGAAGATGAGAATGCAGTGCGGGGACTGCTGCTGGATCTGAAGAGAAGAGGGCTTGTAGGGCCGGAGTTGTTCATTTCCGACGATGCGGGAGGGATCAAGGCAGCCATTGCGCTCGAATATCCGCATGTGCCCTGGCAGCTTTGCGCCTTCCACAAGATTAAGAACATCCAGGATCATCTGCTGTCGCAGGAGAACAAAAAGGCCATCTTGAGGGAAGCAGGGGATATTTACCAGTGTTCCCGCTCAAGAGAAGAGGCGATCAAACGGTTCAAAGCGTTTGTCCGTCGTTGGAAGGGTAAAGAACCGGAGGCGGTGAGGCTGTTCGCCCAGGGGTTCGAGCACACGCTGCGCTACTTCGCATGCCCGGAGCATATGTGGGCGTCAGTGCGAACCAACAACCCTCTGGAGCAGTTCATCGGGAAGATACGGGCATGGACAGGGAGGTTCAACTACTTCCAGGGCCGAGCGAACCTTAATTTGGCCCTGTTTACGTATGTCGTGTATAAATCCGGAGAGCTTGTGCCCGGCTATTTGAATAAGCCCTTCGGCGGAAAGCCCACACTTTTTGTTGCATGATCGGGCCGATGGTACTCGACAATTGTCATATCTTTTTCTATCTATATGCCCTTATAATACGGGCTTGGAGTAATCCGTCGCAGCCATGTGAGGGCACGAACGGTTTGGATACGAAGTGTCCAAATGGAGAGAATGGATGAGCCATCTAATTGAGATCTCTTTGGTGCATGGAACAATTATAATCACTCTTCTCCCCATCCTCATCGGAATACCGAAGTTGTTTACTGTCTGGTTCCCACGATCCGAGTGGCTTGAACGACACACCGATGAGATAGATTCCCTCCCCGCCTCATCCATAGGTCTGTGGATTGCCCTTGCTGCAGGCGCGGGGCTGTATATAGAAATTATGATAATCCGCCTGCATTCAACGTTCTTTCAGTTATTCGCATATTTTAAGAATATGAGCCTCCTCTCGTGTTTTCTCGGTTTAGGCATCGGCTATGCGAGAGGGGCCAGGCGTCCACTGGCAACGCCGTTGATAATGCCTTTCCTTGCCACGCAAATAACTCTGATGTATCTGCTCCGTTTTACCCCTCTCGCACAGTATCTGCAAAGTCCGGTAAAAGAGGAAATCGCCTTTGCGCTGGGAAGTGCGTATAATAAAACCTTCATTCGTCTCGCCGCGGTATATTTATTTCTCGCTCTCGTTTTTTGCTTCAACGCGGCGTGTTTTATCCCCCTGGGACACCTCGCCTCCCGCCTGATGATGCGGCAACAGAAGCTTGTCGCCTATAGTTGGAATTTGATCGGCAGTCTCTGTGGCGTCGTCCTTTTTACCTGTGTTTCATTCATGTGGGCGCCGCCTCCGGTATGGATCGCCATTTCGGCTCTCGCTGTAATGGCTTTCCTTTACAGGAGTAGAACAAGCCTCGTGGCATCAGTTGTCGCGGTGATCATCATGCTCGGAGTGATGGCGATACCGTTCCGATTGGATCAATATGATATCTATTCTCCGTATCAGATACTGACGGTATCGCTGTTGCGCCAGGACCCGCCTTGTATATCTGCAAGTCACGCATGGCACCAGTCTGCACTGGATTTGAGCGAGGCGAATTTGCGCAATAATGCACAGAAGAAACAAGGCGGAGTAACGCTGGGGAAGTGGGCCGAATACTATTTCGCGCCTTTCCATTTCAAGCAAAAGCCAAAAGACGTTCTCATCGTGGGCAGCGGGATGGGGAACGATGTGGCCGCTGCACTTCAACATGGGGCGGAGAAAATCGATGCAGTGGAGATCGATCCGGCGATACTTCAGCTCGGCAAGCAGCTGCATCCCGAATCCCCATATCAGGCACGCAATGTCAATGTGGTCAATACTGATGCGAGGGCCTTTATACGGCAAACGAAGAAGCGATACGATTTAATTGTCTATGGCGTTTTGGACTCGCTCACCTTGCTCTCGGACAGATCGGGAGGCATTCGATTGGACAGCTACGTCTATACTGTCGAGGCCTTCAGGGAGGCACGGGCAAGGTTGAAGAAAGGCGGCATGATATGCCTTACTTTCGGAGGGGGCCTCAATGATGAACTGGGCAGTAAGATATTCATGATGCTCAAGGAGGCTTTTGACGGCAGGGATCCGATTTCCTACAAGGCTGCCTATGGGTACGGATTCTCCTTTTTGGCCGGCGAGGGGGTAAGCAAGGATATATTGAAGAGTCGTCCCCTTCTTGAGGATACCACGGAGATGTTTTCCGGCAACAGGATGGGGACTGACATAGGCACGGACGATTGGCCTTTTTTCTACATGCCTTACAGGCAATACCCGCGTTCCTATGCAAATATGATGATCATATTCGGCATTATATCGCTTGTGTATGTATTTCAGCTTATTCCGGGGGCCGGGGGCGGTTTCTCCGCCCCCTGTTTCTTCCTTGGCGCGGGTTTCATGCTCGTTGAGACAAAGGGCATAACGGAGTTGGCGCTTGTGTATGGAAGCACATGGATTGTCGTGAGCGCCGTCATCCTCGCTATTCTCATCATGGCGTTCTTTGCCAATCTTTTCGTCATGAAAATGGGCAGGATTCCCTCTCCTTCGACAACCTACGGATTACTGCTTGCCGCCTTGGCTGCCGGGTTGATCTCAACCTTCCTGCCGCAGGGCAAGTTGCCTCCGGTGGTAGGGCGAATGGTAATGACGATGCTGCTTACCCTTCCCCTCTTCTTTGCGGGATTTGCCTTTTCCACGGAGCTCAATAGATCCGTTTCCGTGCCGGTGGCCCTTTCCTCAAATCTGCTCGGTGCCATGCTGGGAGGGTTCTTGGAGTACAACTCCATGTACTATGGATTTCGGATGCTCTACTATATCGCTTTCATCATGTATTGTTTTGCGTTCGTAGGGTCTGCGATGGCAAAGCGGCAGCAAGGGTGAGTTCGAACGCTCATTCCCCGCAGCGGGCCCTCCCCCTGGATCTTCGAGCCACCCCCTTGATGAGCCCCTCGACCTCGCCGATGCCGTAGCCGATATGGGTGATGCAGAGGGCGGCGGCGACGAGGTGGAGAAGGGCGGGGCGCCCGGCCCTGAGCGCGATGAGGCACGCCGCCGCGAGCATCGTGGGGAAGTAGGCGAGGGGGGCGAGGGCGGGCCGCCACAGGAGGCCGAGGGGGGAGAGGGCGAGAGAGGCGAGCAGGGCGAGGGGGGCGAGGTAGTGGAGGTTGAGCATCGCCGGGGCCCCCACGAGGAGCACCCCGCGCGCCCTTCCGTACCGCCGCATGTTGTTCCACCATGCACCGGGGGAGGAGCGGTAGCGGTGGTAGACGACGGGGAGCGGTGAGTAGAGGAGGCGCCTCCCCGAGGAGAGTATCCGGTAGGAGAAATCGGCGTCCTCCCCCTCGTCCATGAGCCCCTCGTCGAAGAAGCCGATCTCGTCGAAGAGGCGCCGCTCGTAGACGACGTTCAGGGAGGGGAGGTCGTCAACGAGCCGCTCGCGCGGATGGCACATCCCCGTCACCCTCCCGCCGCTGCCGACCCAACTGTCGAGGGCGAGTTTCAGCGCCTCCACGAAGGCGTTGCTCCCCTCGGGGATGAGGCTGGGGCCGCCGACCGCAGAGACCCTCGCGTCCCTATCCCGGGCCCTGCGGAAGGCGGAGACGAGCGAGTCGAGCCAGCCGGGGGCGGCCACGCAATCCGCGTCGAGGAAGGCGACCAGCGGCGCCCGGGCCTCCCTGACGCCGGTGTTTCGGGCGACGGCCGTACCCTTGCGCGGCTCCACGACGACCCGCACGTGCGGGTGCCGCCCCGCGTACTCCCGCGCCCGCTCGAGCGTGCCGTCGGTGGACCCGCCGTCCACCACGATGACCTCGAATCCACCGGAGGGATACTCTTGGTTCGCAACCGATTCGAGGCAGTCGGCGATGTTTTTCGCCTCGTTGTAGCAGACGACGATCACGGAGACAGCCGGGGGGGCGTGTCGCGTGGTCATGCGCCTGGGGCCTTCCGAGCGCCGCCGGGCGACAGGGCGCGTCCCAGGTAGCGCGCGTAGCGCCACGCCGACCGCAGGTTCCTCCTCCCCTCCGAGGGCCTCGTGACGGATTGGATCGCCTTCCTTGCTAGGTAGGACGGGTTGAAGTGGTAGGAGCGGTAGGCCCGCTCGCAGAACCGCTCGATCTCCTCCATGCCCAGCCCCGGGAACGACAGCGGGCTCGCGTGCGAGAGCGATGGGCTGAGCCACTTCGCGTAATCCTCCGTGAGGAGATAGCCCCGCTCCCTGGCCCACGCGTACGCCTCCGTCCCGGGGTAGACGATCAGGGGATAGAACTGGAAGCTGTCGCAGGCGAGGCGCCGCGCGAAGCGGAGGCTCTCCTCCATCGTCTCCCGCGTCTCGCCGGGGTTCCCAAGCATGATGCAACCGTGGACGAGGATGCCGGCGCGCCGCGCATCCTCCATGAAGGCAAGCGAGCGTTTCAGGCTCAGCCCCTTTTTCATCCCGTTGAGGACCTCCTGGCTCCCGCTCTCGAATCCCACCGTCACGAGCCGGCACCCCGCCTCGCGCATGGCGGCGAGCGTCTCGTACTCCACGTCGGCCCTGACGTTCGTGTACCACTTGATCCGGTTGCCCTGCAGCGCCAGGAGCCGGCAGATCTCCCGCGCCCTCCCCTTGTCGACGGTGAACGTGTCGTCCTCGATGCCGATCTCCCTGACATCCGGAAACTCCCGGGCGATATACGCGAACTCCGCCGCGACGTTTCCGGGGCTGCGCGGCCTGAAACGCCGCCCGTGGAACGTCTGGGGGTAGACGCAGAAGAAGCAGCGCTGCGGGCACCCGCGCGCGCTGATGATCTGGATGACCGGGTAGTCCGCGGCGGCGAAGTAGTACTCCCGTATGTCGAGGTGCCTCCGGTAGGTCCGGCTGAGGAAGGGGAGGGAGTCGAGGTCCTCGATGAGGGGGCGCGCCGGGGTTCGGACTAAAACCTCCCCCCGCCTCAGGCAGAGGCCGGCGACCGCGGACGGGTTCCCCCCCGAGGAGAGGCAGCGGGCGAGGTCGCGGAGCGTGAAATCGTACTCGCCGAGGGCGACCGCGTCGGCGCCGGGGGCGAGCGACAGCGTCTCCTCGGGGAGGGCGGTGGGGTGCGTCCCGACGAGGACGACGGTGGAGCGGGGGAGGATCTCCTTGAGCGACCCCGCCACGGCGGCGTCGTTGTAGATGCTGGGGGTGCTGGTGTCGCAGGCGACGAGGCCGGGGGCGAAATCCGCGGCGAGGGAGAGGACCTTCTCGCGCGAGAGGCCCCGCGCGGGGGCGTCGATGAGCATGCAGTCGCAGCCGTCGTTCTCCAGAAGCCCGGTCGCCGCTGCGAGCCAGATCGGGTAGTACAGCGTCCCCCCCTTGGTGACGGCGGGGCTCCGCTGCGAACGCGAGAAACGCGGGTGGAACGGCGGGTTCAGGAGCAGGACCTTCAGAGGCGCCCCCTCCGTTTCATGTCGAGCATGCTCAGCAGGAACGAGGAGAAGAAGATCTGGATGCCGATGATCATGACCGCCGTGGCCAGGGCGGCCTTGTTGAGTTCCGCGACGGTGATACTGAAGCGCGCCGCGATCCCGACGCAGAGGACGTAGGCGTCGATGGCGAAACCGGCGAGGAAGACGAGGGCGCCGAGGACGAGCCCCCTCTCGAGGCTGAAGTGGCGGTAGAACCGATCGACGAACCTTACGTCGTCCTCGAACTGCGCCTCGTAGGAGTATACCTTCGCATAGAGGCCGAGGGTGATGATCTGGAAGCCGACGGTGACTAGGACGATGCCTGCGAGCGAGAAGTGCGTCCCGTAACCGTGACCCCCTATCCAGACGATCCCGCCCATGAGGGCGACGAGGGGGATGAAGCCAAGCGCCATCAGGGCCGCCCCAGGCACGAAGAAGAGGTAAGTCGGGCTGCACATCAGCATGAAGCGCAGGTGGCGGTAGCCGTCCCTGAAGGTCCTCAGGTGGGGCCTGCCGCTGCGGCCGTCGCGGTGGAGCGTGATCGGGATCTCGGCGATATCCAGCTTCGCCTTGCACGCCTTGACGATCATCTCGGAGGCGAATTCCATCCCTACCGTCCGGAGCTTCATTCTCCGATAGGCGTCCTTGGTGAGGGAGCGCATCCCGCAGTGGGCGTCGGAGACGCGGCCCCCGAAGAAAAGGCGCAGGATCCAAGAGAGGACGGGATTCCCGAAGTAGCGGTGGAGCCACGGCATCGCCCCCGGCTCGATCCTCCCCTTGAACCGGGAACCCATCACCATGTCCCGCCCCTCCCGGAGGGGGGTGACGAATCGTTCGATATCCGACCAGTCGTAGCTGTCGTCGGAATCGGCGATGACGATGTACCGCCCGCGCGCCTCGTCGAGGCCGCGGAGGTACGCGCTCCCGTAGCCCTTCACCGGCTCCCTCACGACCCTGGCCCCTAGGGACGCGGCGATCTCAGCGGAGCGGTCGGCGGAGCCGTTGTCCACGACTATGACTTCCCACGGCACGCCCAGGCGCCCGAGTGCGTCGACCGCCTTCCGGACGCAGGCCCCGATCGTCTCCTCCTCGTTCAGGCACGGCATGACCGCGGAGACCTCGATATCGGCGGCCGTTTCATGCTTGTCGATCATGTCGCCTCCCGCGCGCCGCGCATCCGCGCGGCATGCAAATGTTACTACAGACGGCGGCTATTTTCAAGGCGCGGGGGCGCGGGAAGGGCCGCGCCCCTTGTCCACCCTCCTCCGGGGCGGGTGAGTGAGGCGTTGACAGCCGCTTATCGCGTGCTTGATAATTCGGCCCTGCGGCCGCGCCGGGCCGGGTGGGGTGTGACGATGGGGGCGCCTTCAAGAAAGATGCTGGCCGTGTTCCTCAGGCTCATCGCCCTGTACGCCGCCTGCGAGCTCTTGTCCCTCGCCGGGATGCGGCTGGCCGACGCCGTGCGCGGGCACAGGCTGGAGGCGGGTGCCGCGGTTCTTTCGCCCGAAAGGCTTGCCGAGGTCGAGGCGCTCCTCTCCCCGGAGGCGGCGGAAAAGACCATGACCGTCTTCGACCGGGCGCTTGGCTGGGGCCTGCGGCCGGACTTCGGCGCGGGGGGGCAGAAGACGAACTCCGCCGGAATAGTGGCGCTCCGCGAATACGCCGAACACCCCCCACCCGGCGTGGTGCGGATCGCCGCGTTCGGCGAATCGTTCACGCAGTGCGCCGTGCGGAACGAAGCGACGTGGGAGCGGGTCCTCGAGGAGTCGTGCCCCGGGATAGAGGTGCTGAACTTCGGCGTAAGCGCATACGGGCCGGACCAGGCGTACCTCAGGTACCTGCGTGACGGAAGGCGGTACCGCCCGGGGATCGTCCTCATCGGATTCATGACGGAAAACATCTGGCGCCTGGTGAATGTCTTCAGGCCGTACGCGGACCCGGAGAACACACCCCTGGCCAAGCCGCGGTTTCTCATCGCCGGCGGGCCGCTCCGCCTGGTGGAGAACCCCCTGCGGGGCGCGGACGACCTGAATGGCCTCCGTACGCTGAACTCGGACCAGGTGATGAGGGACCGCCTCGGGGAGCACGACCGCTTTTACCGGCGGAGCTACTACTCCGCGCCGCCCTCCCTCGTCCGTTTCTCTCCCCTGGCGAGGCTCGTCTGGGATGCGTTCCGTGTGCTCTCGTGGAAGGCGGCGGACGCGCGCGGGCTCGACATCATCGGCAGGGACGGACGCTACAACAGCTCCTCCGAGGCGTACCGCATCCTGGAGGCGCTCCTGGATCAATGGGCCGCGGATATCTCCCGGGACGGCGCCATACCCGTTGTGCTCATCTTTCCCCAGCGTTCCGACATCGAGAAGTGGCGCGCGGGGAAGCCGAAGCAGTATCAGCCGCTGCTGGGGTTGCTGCGGGGGAAGGGCATCATGAGTATCGATCTCATGGACGCGTTCCGGTCCTGCGCGCTCGCAGGGGCCTTCACCCGGGACGGCCATTACAACGAGGCCGGAAACCGCCTCGTCGCCGCCCGCGTCGGCAGGGCGCTGCAGGGATGGGGTCTTCTCCCGGGGCCGTGCGCGAGAATGGAGCGGCCATGACGAGAAGCCGCTCGACGCTCGCCGCCCTGCTCCTCACGATCGCCGCCGGCGCCGCGATCCTGTCCCCCTACACGCGCTTCCAGGATGTCCTTGACCAGTCGGATCGCGGGCGGGACCTGTACTGCTTCAAGAAGACGATGGACGGCGCTATGGTCTACCGGGATTACTGGTGGATATACGGGCCCGCCATGCCGTACTACTACAGCATCTTCTACCGGGCGATGGGCGTGAGCGTGCGGAGCGTACTGGTCGGGCAGTGCGTCCTGCAGCTCCTCTGCGGCATCGTGGTCTTCCTGGGGTCGGCGCTCTTCGTCACGCCGGCCTGCGCCTGCCTCGCCGCCGTCGTCTTCTGGGTCTACTACCCGGATTTTCCGCACACCTACGTCTACACCGGCGCCGTCGCCTGCACGCTGATCGCCATCTATTTTCTCCTCCGCTATATCCGCCGTCCGAGGTTCCGGTTCCTCCTGTCCGGCGCGGCGGCCGCGGCGCTCGCCGGCACGGTCAAGCTCAATATCGGGGCGGCCCTCTTCTGCGCGTCGCTCTCCTCCGCCTTTGTCGCGGACCTTATGAGGGATGGGCTCCGCGGCCCCGGGGGCCGGCTCCGGCGCTACGTCGCAGCGGCCGCCCTCTTCGGATCGCTGCTCATCCTCGGCTACCTGCCGTTCACCTGGGGCCTCTCCGAGGTCGTCAGGACCCAGTCGTTCCCCTTCTCCAATCCGCAGCGCTCCGCCCCGCCGCCCCTTCTCCATACCCTCCGGGGCATCGCGGGGATCGCCGCCGAGCAGTTATCGCTGGATCGGCGCTACCCCGTCCTCCTTGCCCTCGGCCTGGCGTGCCTCGCGCGGTGCCTCTGGCTGATGGCTAGGAACGGGCCCATCCAATCGCCGCGCGCCGAGCTCGGCGCCGCGGTGACCGCCTTTCTGCTCGTCGCCCTCTTCTCGATCCACGAATACTTCATGAATATCTTTGCGCTTTACTATCAGCTGATCTGGGCATTCCCCCCCCTCTACCTCCTCTTCGTCCTCGCCGTATGGACGGGGACGCGCGGCCTCCCGGCCGCCGCGCGCCGGGGCGCCGCGGTGCTGATCGTCGTCTGCGCTGCGACGAGCCTCACCTCGACCGTGCGCACGATACGGCGCTCCATGGTCCCCGCGCAATACCTCGGGTTCGGGCGGGGCGGGGTGTACCTGAACCCCGCGAACAATCCGCCGGGGTGGCTCGCGACCGTGCGGGGTGCCGTCGATTATCTGATGCGCAACGTAGGGAAAGATGAGAAGATAGTGGCGCTGCCCTATGACACCCTATACTGCTTCCTGAGCGAGCGCGACAGCGCCATACGCCAGCAGGAGATCCTTGGGCTGGACCATCCCACCGAGGAGCAGGAACGGGAGATCATCTCTTCGATGGAACGGCAGCGCGTGAGGTGGGCCGTGCTCTCAAACCTGTATCGCACCACGGAGCCCGGGAAGGGCGCCGGCCTCGGCCTCGTCTGCTGCCGCACGCTCAGCGACTACCTGGAGGGGCATTTCAGCATCGCCGCCGTGTTCGGCCCGTGGCGGAAGGACCCGCCGTGGTGGATCGAGGAGCACGGGGTGGCCGTCCTCCGGAGGAGGGATGCGGCCGGCAGGGAGAGGCTCTTCTGGTGGGGGACCTCGAGGGGGGTATCCGTGAGATGAAAGTCCTTATACGCCCGGCCTGCTACGATGCAATGGACGGCCCCGTCGGGGAGATGCTCGACTCCTTCCCGCTGCCCTGGAAGGGCGCGAGCGTCCTTGTGAAGCCGAATGTACTCGGCCCGTGGACCGCCGACGCGGGCGTCACCACGCACCCCTCGGTGGTGAGGGCGATCGTACGGGCGATCGAGGCGCGCGGGGCGGGGCGGATCATGGTGGGTGACAACCCGGGGCTGCGCGGCTACGCCGAAAACGAGCGCTGCTTCAGGACTTGCGGCCTTATGGAGGCGGCGGGTGGACACTACGTCAACATGGGGAAGAGGCCGGTCAAGGTGAAGCTCGCCTCGCGGTACGCCGCCGAGATCACCATCTCGCAGGAGGTCCTCGACTGCGACATCCTCGTTTCCGTCCCCAAGTTCAAGACCCACGCCCTCACCATGATCACCGGCGCCGTGAAGAATACCTACGGCTACATCGTCGGGGCGGAGAAGGCGCTCCTCCACGCCGCGGCGACCTCCCCCGAGAAGTTCAGCGAGGCGGTGGTGGATGTCTACGCCGTCCGCCCCCCCGATCTCTCGATCATGGACGCGGTGGTGTGCATGGAAGGGAAGGGGCCCTCGGGCGGCGCGTTGCGCGAGGCGGGGAAGCTTATCGCCTCCGACGACGCCGTCGCCCTGGACGCCGTTATGTGCGCCATGATGGGCGTCAAGCCCGAGACGATCCCCATGCTGAACCTGGCTCGCGCGCGGGGGATGGGGGGAATCGATCTCTCCTCCATCACGGTAGACGGCCCGCTCGAGCCGATCGCGGAGTTCGCGATGCCCGGGACATTCACGGCCGGTCTCTTCGGCTTCGTCATCCACCGCTTCGTCTTCCCGTATCTCCGAACGAAGCCGCGTTTCGACCTTCGGAAATGCACTCGCTGCAGGGCGTGTTACGATCTGTGCCCGGTGCAGGCGATCGGATGGGACGACGGGCCGGTGCTCAAGCGTGGGAAGTGCATCTCCTGCTTCTGCTGCATGGAGAGCTGTCCTTCGAATGCTGTGGACCTGAGAGGCGTGCTCTACAAGATAAGGGACGCCCTGACGAAGAAGACGGCCGGCCCCTGCGGCTAGCCGTGGCGTAAGAACGCACCCCGCACCATGTAATGGATGGTGGCCGGCGAGCGTCGACGATATATCGCATGAGCAACTGTGACCTGTACCGGCCGGGGGCAGAGGGTGTGGTGGAGATTGTCGCCGCCAGGAAGGCGTGCCGGTACCACCGGCGCGGACAGGTATACCCGCTCTCCCGGATGACGCCGGACGGGCTCTGTCCGTTCGCATTCCATGCCCTCTACCCCGACTGCCTCGCCATGTTGAGCAGGGGAAGGTACCCGACGGAGGGGGGGAGGGAGTTCTGCCGCATCCGGTGCCCGTTCGCGGGGGAGGGGGTCGAGTTCGGCGTCTTCCGGATCCCGAGGGATCGGACGATCCGCGGCAGGTTGGAGCTCCTCGTTCGGAAGGCCGCTGACCGTATCGTGCCCGTCGAGATCCTCGAGCACGGGATCGCCATCGAGGTGCTCCGAGCGGGCGCAGGTTGCCCATGCGGCTACCGGGCGGGGGACCGGTTCGTGATGAACGTCAAGGGGAAGGGGGAGATCTGCCCCGCGGCGTTCTACGCGATCTTCCCCTTCTCCTCCCCGGCCCGCGCCGGCGATAGAAGCGGGGGACTTCGCGTCCCGTGCCCCGACTACATTACCGACATCGTCTTATCACTCGGGGGGACGGCCGAGCCTTTTTTCAGGAGGTGCGACGACTACCGAGGAATCTCGCTTCTGGTGGACGGAGCGGGTGCGCCGCGCGACCTGAACGCCCTCCTCGGCGAGATGGGGATACCGTGCCTCTCGGTATTCGCGACGGCGTTCCCTTACATGCTGACGCTGGAGCGGGGCGGCTCGCTCGGTTTTCTCACCCGCGACAGGAGCGCCGCGGGGATCCAGTGCCCGAACCCGTCGGTCCGCGTGCGGATGTTCATCCGCCGGGACCGGGCGAGCGGGCGCTACCGGCTGGAGGTGCACGGCCGGGACGCCGCCTGCCCGAGGGGGCTCGAGCCGGGAAGGGGCTATGCGCTTCCGCCGCTGGAGGGGGGGGCGTTTCCCCTTCGCGCCCTGGCCGCGCTCTACCCCCACATCATGAGCCTCAAGGCGGAGCGGGAGGGGGGACGCCGGGTCCGCTGCGCGGCCGAGAAAGTGGATATGCTGGTGGAAATCTCCCGGGGGGAAGGATAGATGACGTCGAAAGGGTCTCTCGGCAGGCACGTCCGCACCTACGGCGCGATCCTGAAGTCGCGCCTCCTGGGCAGGCGTATCCCGGTGATCACAAACATCCTGATCACCAACCGCTGCAACCTCAAGTGCTTCTACTGCTATCCGGATTCGTTCAACCGCGCACTGGAGGACATGCCGCTCGCCGACTTCAAGAGGATCATCGACCTCGTGCACGCGAAGGGCTCCCGCGTGGTCGTCCTGCTGGGGGGGGAGCCGCTGATCAGGAAGGATGTCGGGGAGTTCATCGGCTACGTGCGCGCAAAGGGGATGGCATGCGAGGTGGTGACGAACGGCTTCTTCGTCCGGCAGCATCTCGACGCGCTGAGGAGCGCGGACAGCGTCTGCGTGAGCATCGACGGCGACGAGGATGCGAACGACGCGAACCGCGGGAAGGGAAGCTTCCGGAAGGCGATGGAGGCGATCGAGCTGCTCCAGGCGAACGGGATCCACACCAGGATCAAGGCGGTGATCACGAGGAACAACCTCCGCTCCATCGACTTCCTCGCCCGCCTCGCGCGGGAGAGGGGGATGGTGCTGATGGCGATCATCCCGACGACCTACGAAGACAGAGAGTACCCGGAGGGCGTCGCGCAGCGGTGGCTGACCCAGGAGGAGTACCGCACCTTCGTCATAAAGCTGATCGAGCTCAAGAAGGCCGGCTATCCGATCTTCCACTCCTACCGCGCCTTGCGCTACTGCCGGGACTGGCCTTACCCGTACGATGCGATCGTACGTGAACGGCGTTTGGCGAACGGACGCAAGGCCATCCCGTGCACGGCCTGGGAGTACGGCATATTCATCGACGTGGACGGGAGGTTCTTCATGTCGTGTCTTAAGACATTCGACATCCAGGGGAAGAAGATCCTGGAGACCGATTTCGACGACTGGTGGATACCGCAGCAGCGCTTCGGCTGCACCACCTGCGCCCTCCTGCCGAACATCGAGAAATCGCTCGTCTACAACATGCATCCGGGGGCGCTGTGGAACATGGTGCGGATGGCCCTATACCGCAAGCCCGGATAAGGCGTATGCGGAGTACGGCCCTTCCATGAAGAAAGCGATCGTCATCGTCGGCCTTGCCGTATTGACCGCGCCGGTCGGCTACAATATCGCCACTTCATATGTCGGGGATGAAGATCTCTGGCGCCTGGCGCGCAGCCGGGAAATGAGTTTGAAAGATGCCCTGCTGCAGAGTAATGCCCATGTTCCGGGATGGCAACATTTTCGGCCCGGCCAGTACGCGGTTCTCTTCCTCACGGCGCGCCTATTCGGGAGGGCGGCGTGGTTGTACCATTTGACTTTTTATTCCTGCCATCTCCTAAGCGCGCTCTTCCTCTTTCTGTTAGCTCTCCGATTGACGCGCAATAGGGCGTGCGCCTTCATCGCGAGTACCCTCTTCCTGTACAATCAAGCCAATGCGGAGATCTCGTGCGTTCTTATGTCCTTTCACTATATCCAACTGGTCTTTTTCTCCCTGCTCTGCATGCTTTTCCTGGCTCGACACCTCGACCGGGATCGGACGCCCGATCTTGCATTGTCGGTCTTGTGCTTCGTCCTGGCCCTTTTCTCCGACACGCCAAGTCCTCTTCTCATGGTTTTCATCGTGCTGCTGGCGGAGTGTTTCTACTCCAAGAAAATGACGATTCAGAGAAGGCTGAAAGTGTACGCGGTCTACGGAGCCATCCTGCTCGCGTTTCTCCTCATCCGGCGAACGCTCGTACATGCACCGATGATTGGAACGGCATATCTTTCCAGCCCATCGGTCATCGCGATGAACTGTCTCGCGATCGTCCGCGCCATCTTTCTTCCCTACGACACCATGTGCCTCCCCCCCTACGAGACGCCCTTCCTTGCGCTATACTTCCTGCTCGGATATGCGTATGCCGTCTCGTTCTGTCTTTTTATCCTACGGGAGAGACTGCGCAACAGGCTCTTCCTCTTTTCGCTTCTATGCTTCGCGATCTACGTGCCAAGCGTGGGCAATTTCTTCGGGCACGAGAGGATGTGCAGTCTCGCTGTGCCCTTTTACGCTCTTCTCATCGCATCCCTTTTCTACCATGAGTATGCGAGCGCGGGGATGCCTTACAAATGCGCCACCATCGCACTTTACACGCTGCTCATGGCGAACAACTACTCCCTTTTGCTGCTCAGAACGCATGATTGGTCGGTCGCGGGGCGGATCAACAAGAGGGTGATGGAGATAGTGGCCCGCCATGCGAAGGAAATCCCCGGCAGAAGGGTTCATATGGTCGGCCTTAATGAGGTTCGACTTTGGTTCCTCCGGGGGAAGCCGATAGTGGGCGCGGCGGACGAGCTGTATCGGTGGTGTCATTGGTGGCGCGGCGGGGATCGCGCCCTCGATGAGGCCTTGTACAGGGAATGGAGCGGGTATAAGGAGATCGTGCGCGCGTACAAATACGGCGCGAATGTCGTCGCGGATAATGACCTCGTCGTCGCCCTTGAAAAGAGGTTCTCTTACGTTTTGTGTGGGTAAATAGGGTTTATAGGGTCATCGGTAAGCGCTACCATCCTGTGGCGCAGCGAAGCCACAGGAGGCCCACCGATGGACGAGTTGTCCCTTTTCACCCAGGCGC
>CALLYX010000141.1 GCA_937858775.1 uncultured bacterium
CCGAAGATGTAATGGGACGGTTCGTGAATCAGGGCTATTCTCCCCCCGGGGCGCGTCACACGCCCCATCTCCCTGATGGCACTCCCCATATCCTCGAAATGATGGATCGCCGTCCTCTCATATGTGAGGTCGAACGCGCCGCTATGGAACGGCAGTCTCGCGGCATTGCAGATGATCCTGGGGAACTCCCTGCACACCCTCCCAGCGCCGTAGAGCATCGGCTCCGGCCATGCGTCCGTGGCCACCACGTCCGCACCCAGCCGGGATATGTACTGCGCCTGAACGCACTGGAACGCCGCCACCTCGCACGCCCTCGTCCCCGGAGCAATGCCGATGCCGGAGATGATCTTTTCAAAAGAGTCGTGGCGTTCCCCCTCATGCATGGAATGGTATTCTTCCGCCGCGGAAGAGCCGGGCGGCTGGAGGCCTGACGCCGTAAGAAACTCCTGCTCCTTTTCGTGGGATTTCCAACTCACCGCCTCCTGGAGGACGCATTTCCAACTTGCATCGGGTACGATGAGATAAATCGCCTCCTCGCGTATCGGATACTCCATGGCGCAGGATGCGCACCGAAGAGTCCCCAAGAGGACCTCGTCCCCTCCACCGAGCCCCTCGGGTACAAGCTCCCCATGACAGTTGGGACATGCAAGCAGGGGGAGTAGATTATCGAATACTGCCTTCTTCATAAATGCCCGATAGCATTCCGTGATCGTTCGGCATCGCCCGGGCTTTTGCCATGTCACCCCGAGACGAAAGTATTAGTATACCGTTTCCCTCACGCGAAAGTCCAACTTTCGACCGGACGGGGGCAGGGGCCGTACGACGGCAGATCGAATCGGCACGCCGTCGAACGGGAAGCGGATGGGGCGCTCGCGGCTGTGATATACTGGTGCGCGGCCATACCAATGACCTGATTGCGTTTTGAACTATGGGGACGGAATCTATCCGGCCCCGTCCGGGCGCGACATATCGCGCCCTTACAGGGTGTATACGGGCAGTTTCTGCGACACGACACTAGAACGCATGCGTCCCACGATCTACATCCCATGCCGCAACGCGGAACGATTTCTAGCGGGCTGCATCGGCGCCGTCCGCGCGCAATCGCTTCCCCCGGGCGAGATCATCGTCGTCGACGACGGATCGACCGACCGCACGGCGGAGATCGCCCGCGGCTACGAGGCGCGCGTCATCAGCCTTCCCTCGCACCCCGGTCTCGCCGCCGCGCGCAACGCGGCTGTGAGCGCCGCCCGGGGCGAGCTCGTCGCCTCCCTCGACGCCGATTGCGTTCCGGAGCCGTCGTGGCTGGAGGGGCTCGCGAAGGCGATGGAGGAGACAGGGGCGGCGGGGGCCGGGGGGATGCTCGTCGAGGCGCACCAGGCCCGGCTCGCCGACAGGTGGCGGGCCGTCCACATGCGGCAGAATTGGGGGGGGGAAAGGATCGTCAATCCCCCGTTCCTCTTCGGCTGCAACACGCTATTCCGCAAGGGAGCGCTCGAGGAGATCGGCCTGTACGACGAGCGGTGCCGGACAAACGGCGAGGACGTTGACCTCTCCCACCGCCTCCGCGCCAAGGGGCATACGCTCGTCTACGAGCCGGCGGCGAGGGTCCGGCACCTGAAAAGGGACACCGCCGTTTCCGTGCTCCGGGCGGACTGGCAGTGGGGATACCGATCTTCCGGGGAGACGATGAAGTACACGGCCCTGTCGAGGATCGTCTACCACAACTACACCAACGCGAGATACCGCGCGTCCATGGACAGGGCCAGGGGACGACGGCGCCTTCTCCTTCTCGATATGCTGCTCTTTCCGCTCCACACCTGCTGGGACGCGCGCTTCGCGCTCCGCGAAGGCCTTCTCTGGAGGGGCCGCGCCGGGACGCGCGGGGGGGCCTCCGGCTTCTCCGCGTTCAAGGCCCATCTCGCGCGGCTCTCCGAGGAACGCTTCCTGCGGGGGCCTGAGGGCCGTGGCGGAAACGCGAGGCCCGCGCCGTGACGCCCCGCTTCCCCGCCGCCGCGGCAGGCGCCTCGTTTTTCAAGCGAACAGCCGGAGGCCTCGCTAAGGCGCTCCTCCGCCGGACCGGCCCGTGCCCCGCCGCCCCCCGCCGCGTCCTTGTCGTAGCCGTCGGATTCATCGGCGACATCGTCATCATCCAGCCGTTCCTGCGCTCCCTCCGGCTCTCCATGCCATCCGCGCGCGTCTCGCTGATGCTGGAGAAGGGATGCCTCCCGCTGCTCAGGGGAAACGCGTTCGTCGACGGCGTCATTCCGTACGACAAGGCGCGCGCGAGAGATATCCCCTACCTTCTCTCCCTGATCGCGAAGGCCAGGCGGGAACGGTTCGACGTCGCCGTCGTGCACTACGGCCATTTCCACGTCGAGGATATCCTCTTCTTCATGGGAATCCGCCACACGATCGGCTACAACCACGATCTCGGCTTCAAGCGCCGCCTGACATACGAACTCTTCTCCCGGACGGTATTCAAGGACTGGGGGATCAACGAGATCGACAACAGCTTCGCCCTGCTCCGGGCGATGGGCGTCCAGTCGAGCCCAGGGGAAGCGTACCCCCCCGTCCCCGTCTCGCCGGGGAGCGTCCCGCCGGCCGCCGCCGCGTTCGCCGCAGGGGAGCGCGGCGCCCGCCCGCCGCTCGTCCTGATGCACATCGGCGCCGGCTACCCGACGAAGAAGTGGCCCCCCGCGAGGTGGGCCGCGGCCGGCGACCTGCTCCGGGAAAGCATGCCCGTGTCGCTTTTTATCACCGGTACGCGCGACGATATCCGGGAGCAGGAGGAGATCCTCGGGCAGATGCGCAGGCCCGCGGCCGGGTTGTGCGGCGCCACGACGCTCGAGGGCCTCATCGCCCTCATCGACCGGGCCGACCTCCTCCTCACCACCGATTCGGGGCCCAAACATATCGCCTACTCGCTCGGGGTGCCCACGGTCGAGGTGTACGGCTCCTCGGAGCAATGGCGCTGGGGTGCGTACTGGGACAGGGAGATCCACATCGCGCTGGACAAGAAGCCGAACCCCGCGATCGACCCCTCCCTGGCCGGGGACGGCCGCTATCATCCGGTGATCCAGCAGGTGACGGCGGAGGAGGCGGCTGCCGCGGCCCTCTCCCTCCTCCGGCGGAAGGGGGCGCGATGATCAGCGTCGTCATACTCACATACAACCGGGTGAAGGATCTCGCCGAGGCGATCGCGAGCGTACGGGCCTCGCGCGGGCCAGGGCGGGAAATTATCGTCGTGGACAACGGCTCTACGGACGGCACCGCCGCCCTCCTCGCCTCGCAGCCGGACCTACGCGTGCTTCGCTTCGACCGGGGGAAGATTCTTTCGCATTGCCGGAACGCCGGGATCGAGGCGGCGAGGGGGGAGATCATCGCCTTCACCGACGACGACTGTGTCGTCGCCGAGGACTGGCTTGAGCTGATCGCGGAGGACCTGCGCGACCACGACGCGGTCGGCGGAATCGTGAAACTGCACGGGAAGATGAAGATGCCGTGGTGGTGGAACGACGAACTGAACTGGATGCCCGGCCTGAGCGTGCCGGGCCTCTGGGGCCCGCTCGCCGGGGAGATCTACCTGCCGCAATCCGCCAACCTCGCCTACCGCGCCGATATTCTCCGGAAGATGGGGTTCGGCGAGGGGCTGGAAGGCATCTGGATGAAGAACATGACCCGTGAAGACTCCGACCTATGGATCCGTACGCGCGCGGCGGGATGCCGGACGCTCGTCGACACGCGCCTCGTGGTTTTACACAAACTACCCCCCTCCCGATTCACCCTATCCTTCTGTCTCCGCAGGGCGTTCAGCGACGGCTTCGCGGCGTACCACCGGGAGCGCGGCGCGGGGCGCGCGCGGGAGAGGCTGCGCTTTATCGCGCGCGAGCCGTATGCTATATTCGCCAGGGCGCGGCGCGGCGACCCGGGTTCCAGGGTGCATGAGGCGTTCTGGATCGTGCGCGAGTGCGGGTTCCTCTTCGCCCATCTCCGCCGAGCCCGGCATCCCGTCCGCCCCGCGGACCTCGTCTGAATGCCGATCCTGAGCACCCGAATCGCCGGGAAGCGGCTTGACACCGCCCGGACGCCGAAGGAGAACTTCAATGCCCCGCTCGTCCCGGGGAACCCGCCGCGACGGCGGGGCCCGACTATTTCATAGGCGGCGGAGCGCCGGGAAGACGGCGGCCAAACTCCTCCTCGCCGCGCTGACGCTCGTCCTGTTCGCCGCGGAAGGGATGTACCTCCTCGCCGCGCGGGCGGCGATGCGGTGCGGCTGGGAACCGGGGAACAGGAATGTTCGATAACCCCTGATTCCCTGGTGGACAGGGCGGCGGATGAATAACGGACCCACGTCGAACCGGAAATCCACGACGACGCAGCGGAAGTACGACCTGAGCGCGAGGTTGTTTCAATTTTCGGTCCTCATCATAAAGATCGCGTCCGCCCTGCCGCGCGCTCTTGCCGGCAGGCAGATCGGGGCGCGACTGTATAAGGCGGGGGCCTCGGCGGGTGCGGACTACGAAGAAGCTCCGGGGGCGGAATGCAAGCGCGGCTTCATCTACAAACTCGGCATCGTGCCCAAGGAACTTCGCGAGACCCGCTATCGGCCAAGACTCATGTTCTATCGGGCATTGGCCATTATCGGTTATTCAACCAGGACATTATGCCTCCGTTAAAGATCTGCATGCTCTCCCCCACAGGCCCCTCCCTCGCCTCGGCGCGGCACCTTCTCTCGGCGGGGCGCGCGCTCGCGGCGCGGGGCATCGAGGTCGCCGCCGTCGTCCCGCACCACTACTACCTCCCGTTCGAGGAGGCCGGCGGCGCTGACGAAGAGAACCTGGGCGGAGTCGCGGTCAGGCACGTCCGCCTACCGTCCCGCTGGCGGGGGAGCGTCCGAACGCACTTCTTCCCCGCCGGCTATTGGATCTGGGGGATGGTCCGCCGCGCCATGGAAACGCCGTTCGACATCGTCCACGCCATGAAGCCGTACTACACCTCGGGCCCCGCCGGCCTCCTGCTCTCGATCCTGACCGGGAAGCCCCTGGTTCTCGAGTGCGACGACCTCGAAGGCAGGGATGGGTGGGCGCGCTCCCTCGTCGAAGAGCCGCTCTTCGGATTCAAACGGCGCCTCATCGAAACCTTCGAGCGGCGCCTGCCCGCACTCGCCGACGCGGTGATCGCCAGTTCGCGGGCGCTTGAGGAGATCTTGCTGGCCCGCGGCGTCGCGAGGGAACGCCTCTTCTATATCCCGTACTGCGTGGAGGAGTACATGACGCGGCGCGCCGACGGGGCCGCGGTGAGGAGCGCCTTCGGTCTGGGCGGGGATCCTACAGCGATCTACTGCGGCGCCCTCCACCCCCATAACTACGACGTGGACATGCTCATCCCGGCGATGGAGCACGTCCACGCGGCGATCCCCCGGGCGCGGATGCTCGTGGTCGGCGACGGGGGGGCCAGGCCGGGCCTCGAGCGGGCCGCCCGCGAACGCGGCCTGCTCGGCGACGCGATCTCTTTCGCCGGATGGGTCGCGGTCGAGCGGATTCCGGACCATATCGCGGCGGCCGACGTCGCCGTCGTCCCGCTGAGGGACACCCCCGCGAGCCGCTGCCGGGGCCTCTCCAAGGTGCTCGAATACCTCTGCCAAGGGGTGCCGGTGGTCATGCCGCGCGTGGGACAGGCGGAGGAACTGACGGACGGGGGGGCGGCGGGGCTCCTCGTCAGACCGGGCGACGCGCGCGCGCTGGCGGACGGGATCATCGAACTCCTGAGGGATCCTGAACGCGCGAAAGAAATGGGCGCGCGAGGCCGGCGGCATGCGACCACCCGCTTCTCCGCCGACGGCGCCGCGAGTGCCCGGATCGAGGTCTACCGCTTCGCCGCCGGACAGCCGTGCGTGAAGTAAAGGGATGCCTGCGCCGGCGTCTCCTTCACCCGCCTTGCGCATCCGCGCGCATGACGTTTTTCCCGGCCCAAGTCTCCAGAGCGGATATCACGGCTCATGTTTTACTCATGTGTTCGGCGGTTTGGAAGTCGTACCATTATTGGTTCATGACATTTCTTTGTGAAAGATTTTCACGTGGGCAACAGTAGCGCACCCTTTAGGGTGCGCGCTACGGGGGGGATTTGGGATGTGTCGTAGCGCACCCTTTAGGGTGCGCGGCATGGGAGGGATTTGGGATGCGTTGTAACGCACCCTAAAGGGTGCGCTACGGGGAGGGGAAATCGGGGTGCGCGGCATGGGAGGGATTTGGGTTGTGTTGTAG
>CALLYX010000142.1 GCA_937858775.1 uncultured bacterium
GTGTACGTCTCAGTAGGTCCGTTTTCGTGCGCAAGGTGGCCGCATATTCCCTGATCCGCTCATCTCCGATCTGTTGCGCTTCACGGATCAGCAGGCCCAATTCCTGTACCTCGCGCGCCAGGCCTTTACGCATGTCTTCGCCGTAGTCTATGTGCCCACCCGGGAGCTCCCACACGCCTGGTAAAAACTTTTTTGTGTCGGCACGACGCGCCAAAAACACTTGTTTCACCCCATTTTCTTCGCGCCATATACACGCACAGGCCGTAAACACCTGCTGCCCCTCAGCCAACGTCTTGAAGCCGCCGGCCTGGATTTCACGGAAGTGGGCGAACAGATCCTTGCCGCCATCGTCGGGGGCGATGAAGCCGAAGCCCTTGCCATCGTTGAACCATTTCACGGTTCCCCTGGGCATGGCGGGGCGGTCCTTTCGAGGGCTCATTATAGCACGTGGCGTCGCCGCGCGCGGCCCCGGCGGCCGTTCCGCGGCTGAGGCGGCCCCCGGTCCGCCTGTGCTATACTACGGCGCCAAGGAGGAATGCCATGTCCCACTACCTGCTTCTCCTCGCCCTGGCGGTCGCCGCCGGCGCCGTCACCGCCCTCCTCGCGGGCCGTCTCTGGAAGAAAGCGGCCGAGCGCGCCGCCGAGGATCTCAGGACGCGGCTGGACGCCGGGCGGGCCCGCGAGCTGGAGACGCTGCTCGAAAGGGTGAAGGGCGCCTTCGCCATCCTATCGCAGGAGGCGCTCGATCGCAGCACCGACGGTTTTCTGAAACTCGCCGGCCAGACCCTAGGGACGAAGGTAAAGGAGGGGGAGAAGGAACTCGAGGGGAAGAAGCAGCTCATCGAACAGAGCCTCAAGGCGATGACGGCGGAACTCGACAGGATCCGCGCGTCCTTCCGGGAGTTCGAGAACGAGCGCGGGCGCCAGTACGGGACGCTCACGAGCCAGTTGAGGTCGGCCGGGGAGGTCACCGTGCGGCTCGAGCAGACCACCGGGCGCCTCACGGCGGCGCTCGGAAGCTCGAAGCAGCGCGGCCAGTGGGGCGAGCGGATGGCCGAGGACGTGCTGCGCCTCGCCGGCTTCAAGGAGGGGATTCAATACTCCGCCCAGAAAGGGATCGAGGGCGGCTCCGCGCGACCCGATTTCACCTTCTTCCTTCCCAACGATCTCGCGGTCAACATGGACGTGAAGTTCCCGTTGGACAACTACCTCAGGTACGCATCCGCGGAGGGCGACGCGGACAGGGAGCGATACAAGGCACAGTTCCTGCGCGACGTGCAGAACCGGATCAAGGAGGTCACCGGGAGAGAGTATATCGACCCGGACGCGCGCACGGTGGATTACGTCCTCGTCTTCATCCCGAACGAGCAGGTCTACGCGTTCATCTGGGAGCACGCCCGGGAGATCATCGACAAGGGGATCGAGCAGAAGGTCATCATCTGCTCCCCCGTTTCGCTCCTCGCCATCCTCGGCGTGATCCGCCGGGCGGTCGAGAACTTCAACCTCGAGCGGACCACCGCCGACATCCTCTCCCTCCTCGGCGCCTTCTCGAGACAGTGGGAAAAGTTCGTCGAGGCGATGGAGAAGATGGGGAAGAAGCTCGAGGAGGCGGAGGACGAGTTCCAGCGCCTCGTCTCCACGAGAAGGACGGGGCTCGAACGCCCCCTTCGGAAGATCGACGAGCTCCGCCGGAACCGGGGAATCGAGATAGCGGCTCCGCCCGAGGCCGACGACGGGGCCGGAGGGGAGAACGCCCTCACCGGCTCCTGACAACCGGGGGGGGGCCGCCTTTTTGCGCCATGGATTTCGTCCACCTGCACAGCCATTTCTGGGGCTCCTTCTCGGACAGCGCCCTCGCCCTCGACGAGGCGCTCGACCGTGCGGCGCGCCTCGGGCAGCGGGCGATGGCGATCACCGACCACGGGGAGCTCGCCTTCGTGCCGCAATTCTACCGCGCCTGCCTCGCCCGCGGCATCCATCCCCTGCTCGGGTGCGAATGTTACTTCGTGGAGGACGCGCGGGACTCGATCGCCCGCGACGATCCGTTCCGCAACCATCTGATCCTCATCGCCGCGAACGACGAGGGATACCGCAACCTCGTCTCCCTCACGAGCGACGCGTGGCTCGAACGGTGTTTCCGCGGAAACCGCGGGACGGTGGATTGGGGGCTTCTCGAGAGATACAACAGCGGCCTCGCCTGTTCGAGCGCCTGCTTCTGGGGATCCTTCCCCCTCACGACGATCCGGCGCGGGCGCGTCGCGGGGGAGCGCGAGCTCCGGCGGTACCTCGCTATCTTCGGACGGGACTTCCACCCCGAAATGGCGAACCTCGGCTACGAGGAGCAGGAGATCTCCAACGCGGCGATCCTCGACCTCGCACCCCGGTACGGCCTGAAGGCCGTCGTCACCAACGACGTCCACTACGTCCACCCGGAGGATTGGGTCGCCCACGACATCGTCGTCAAGACGCGCTTCGGGAAGGTGAGCGATTTCGCGGTGGGGACGCGGTCGATCTGGCTCAAGGGCCTCGACGAGATGCGCGCGCTCGGCTTCGACGACCGCCACCTCGCGAACACGGCCGAGGTCGCCGCCGGTTGTTCCGCGCGCCTGCCCCCATTCCCCTTCTCCCCCCCCGTCCTGCAC
>CALLYX010000143.1 GCA_937858775.1 uncultured bacterium
TCAGGAACGCGAGCTCGATCAATATCCTCGGCGACAGTGTATTCCGCATCTGCCCATCCGCGCGGGAGAGAAGATCTATCACGTGGAGCAGCCGGTCCAGGGGGACCCGCTCGCTCTGTTCCGCCACCGACTTCCACATATCCGGGGGGAGGCCCGCCCGGCGTTCATCTCCGCCGACGGTGCGAACGAGCAGCATCAATCTGAGGTAGGCGATCCAGTCTGAGAGAAACAGCTTGAGATCCTTCCCCTCCGAGGCGATCGCGTCGATCCGTTCGAGCCCGGCGCGGCAATCCCCCGTTATCATCGCCTCCGTCATCTCCCTCAAGACCGAGCCGCGCACCAGCCCGAGCATGGCGATTACGTTCTCCTCGGTGATTTCGCCGTCCGCGAAGGAGATGAGCTGGTCGAGGATGCTCTCCGCGTCCCGCATGCTCCCCTGCGCATAGCGTGCGATGGCGAGACACGCGCCCTCGTCGATCGGGATCTTCTCCTCCTTCGTGATCCGGCCGAGCCGTTCGACGATCTCATGGTCGGTGATGGCCCGCAGGTCGAACCGCTGGCAGCGGGATAGGATTGTAGCCGGGACCCGGTACGGCTCGGTGGTGGCGAAAAGGAACTTGACGTGCGCGGGGGGCTCCTCGAGCGTCTTCAGGAGCGCGTCGAACGCGTCGTGGGTGATCTGGTGGACCTCGTCGATGATGTAGATCTTGTACCGGCTCGAAAACGGGGCGAACTTTACGTTCTCCCTGAGCTCGCGGATCTGGTCGATGCCGCGGTTCGAGGCGCCGTCGATCTCTATCACGTCCATGCTGTTGCCGGCCATGATTGCGGTGCAGGAGGGGCAGGCGCCGCATGGGGTGCCGGTCGGACCCTTTGCGCAGTTGAGGGCCTTGGCGAGGATGCGGGCGGTGCTCGTCTTGCCGGTTCCGCGGAGGCCGGCGAAGAGATAGGAGTGCCCCACCCTCTGCCTGGCGATGGCGTTCTTCAGGGTGGAGGTGACGTGCCCCTGGCCCACGACCTCGTCGAACTGCTGCGGCCGCCACTTGCGCGCGAGAACCTGGTATTCCATCTATATCCCCTCCCTCCCCCCCATCACGGCGCCCGCGGCGCGGGCGGGGCCGGGCGCGCCCCCGGCGGCTCCGGCGCCGGGATCCTGAAGCCGTCTATCGCGGCCTCGAAATCGCCCAAGCGCTTCATGAAGAGCCCCGGTGTGGAGGTATAGGTGATCGTGAAGAGGTTTTTCCCGGCGATGAAGAAGACCTGCGCGTTCTGCATCTCCATCCGGACCCCGCCGGCGCCGAGCGCGTAACGTCCGCACAGCCGAAACGCGCGCGCGCCGCACACCTCGCGCCATCCCTCCGCCGTGACCGTGTAACCGGGGATCCCCTTTGCGTACATCTCCTTCATCTCGCGCGCCTGCGCGGCCGAAAACTCCTTCGCCCCTTCCGCGGGCGCCTTCGTGACGGTGATGCTCGTCCCCGGGTCCGCGTCGCACGTCATGGCCAGGTCGACAAGCGGAATCGCACCCTCCCGCACGGACCAGCCCGCGGGGGGGTCGATCGCGTACTCCAGCCCCGCCGCGGCCGGGCCCCACGCGCATAGGGACACGCCCAACAATATGGAGGCACCCTTCACGATATCCTTGTCGCGCGATATGCCGCTGCCGGCGACCCGCCCGTTGCGGCCGAAAGGGGACGAATACGGGCGACCGGCCATGGCGCTTCCGCCGCGGCCGGCCGCGCAGGGACATGGCGCAAACGGCGCCGCCGTCACTCCCCCATCTTGCTCTTCAACTTCTCCATGAGGCCCGGGGTGCGGGTGTGCGCCTCGTCCAGGAACCTTGCGACGCTCTTGGCCGCCTCCTTCATGAGGGTCGTCTCGTCGCCCCGGAACATCGTGGTGAGCCTGCCGCGGGCGATGGCGCGGCCGAGTTCCTGGCCGGTGGCCTTGTCCTTGACGAATGTGTTGACCGAGAAGAGCGCCGCCTTGCTCAGCACCCTCTTCGCCCCCCTGTCGGGCTGCTTGTAGTCCGTGACCATCCCTCCGACGAGGAGCGTCTTCCCAGCCGGGGCGCCTTCGGAGGCCGGGCCGACATCGGCGAAGAGCCCGCGCTCCTTGAACGCGGCGATCACCTCCGCCTGGAGCCCGTCCACGAGCGCCGCGGGCGCAAGCCCCCCCACCCCGCTCGTGAATTTCTCGACCTGCACGGCCGTGTACTCCCTCACGTCCGCGGTGATCGGCTGGATCGTCTCGACATCCGCCTTCCGGCCGGTCATCTCCTCGACCCCCATCTTGGCCGCGGAGATGCATCCTGCCAGGCAGAGCGCAAGCGCCGCCGCGATCGCGACGCGCGTCGCCTCCCTCATCCCATCCTCCTTCCCGCCGCCCCGCCGCGTCATTCCCTGACGGCTATCCGGTCCAGCGCCCCGATGCGTTTCAGCGCCCGCTGGATATTCGTGACCCTGAACGGGTCCTGCTCCTCCATCAACATCCCGAGAAGAGGCCTGATGGCGCGCGGGTCGCCGAGATCGCCGAGCGAATCCACGGCCCTCGTCCTCACGCCCCCGTCGCCGTCGTTGAGCGCAGCGACGAGGGCTGGGACGGCCCTGCGGTCCCCGGCGGCCCCGAGCGACACCGCCGCCTCCTTCCGCACGTCGTCTTTCGGGTCGCGAAGAGCGTGGATCAGCGCGTCCACGGCACGGCGGTCCCGCACCCCGCCGAGCATCTTCGCGGCGTTCTTCCTCGCCTTTTTGTCCGGGCTCGCGATCATCCTGAGGAGGATCTCGATCTCGCCCCCCGGGCCCGTTACGGGCTGCGCCGCGCACGGGACCGCGCCTGCGATCGCGGCCGCAGCGGCGAGCGCCGCCGTCCATCGCGCCATCTTCCCCCCCCCAGCGGGGCGCGCGGGGTTCTCCGCGCGCGGCCCGGAGTGAGAA
>CALLYX010000144.1 GCA_937858775.1 uncultured bacterium
GTTCACCGGAGCCCAGATAGCGGCCGGGAAGAAGGGACTCGCGTTCTCCGTCCGGCTGCGTCCGAAGGATGGAACGCTCACGGACGCGCAGATAGCCGGCGCGATGGAGCGGATCCGGGAGGCGTTGCGCGGGGAGGGGTGCGAGATACGGTAGGGGGTCCATCCGGAGGCCCCCGTTTCCATGCCGGCGCGTCTTTTGGGGGATCGGGATCCGGGATCCGGGCTTTTAATGATGGACCTGTTCGAACAGAAGACCGGGGATATTCCCGCCGCGCACGAGCCGCTCGCCGCTCGGATGCGGCCACGCACGCTCGCGGAGTTCGAGGGGCAGGCGCATATCCTGGGGCCGGGGAGAATCCTCTCCCGCGCGATCGCGTCCGACCGGATCGGCTCGATGATCCTGTGGGGGCCGCCGGGATCGGGGAAAACGACGCTCGCGGAGGTGATCGCCCGGGCCACTCACAGCCGCTTCGAGCGGATCAGCGCGGTGATGGCCAACGTGGAGACCCTCCGCGCCGCGATCTACGCGGCCGGGTCGCGCCTGCGGGAGGGGGCGGGGAAGACCATCCTCTTCATAGACGAGATCCATCGCTTCAACAAGGCGCAGCAGGACGTACTGCTGCCGCACGTCGAGCGGGGTGGGATCGCCCTTATCGGGGCGACCACGCACAACCCGTGCTTCTATGTCAACGCACCGCTGTTGTCGCGCTCTCTCCTCTTCGAGCTGAGGCCGCTCGGGAGGGATGATCTTCGCGCCATCGTACGGCGGGCGCTTGCTGACGCGGAGCGCGGGCTCGGGAAGATGAGGGTCGCGCTGGAGGACGGGGCGCTCGATCATATCCTCGGCGCATGCGAGGGCGATGCGCGCCGGGCGCTCAACTCGATCGAGAGGGCCGTCCTCACGACCCCGCCGGCCCCGGACGGGGTCGTGCGCGTGACGCTCCGGGAGGCGGAGGACTCGGTGCAGGCGAAGGCGATCGTCTACGACCGCGACGGGGACGGGCATTACGACACGATCTCCGCGTTCATCAAGAGCATGCGGGGCTGCGACCCGGACGCGGCGCTTTACTGGATGGCGAAGATGATCGAGGCGGGGGAGGACCCGCGCTTCATAGCGCGGCGCATCGTCATCTGCGCCGCGGAGGATGTGGGAAACGCGGATCCGCACGCCCTCCTTGTCGCGAGCGCCGCGATGCAGGCGCTCGCCTTCGTCGGCATGCCGGAGGCGAGGATACCGCTCGCGCAGGCCGCCGTCTATGTCGCGTGCGCGCCGAAGAGCAACGCCGTGTTCATGGGAATCGAGAAGGCGCTCGGGGAGGTGCGCTCCGGGCCCGTCATGGAGGTCCCCGACGCGGTGAAGGGCTCCGGCTACGCGGGGGCGGAGAGGCTCGGGCGGGGAAAGGGGTACGCCCACCGGCACGGCCCGCGGGGGGAGACGGGCGACCCCGCCTTCACGCCGGAGGAGAGGCGTTTTTACGCGCCGTGGGCGAGCGGCTACGAGAAGATCATCTCGAGGCGGCTCGAGGAGTGGCGCCGCGCGGGGGAGAAGGGGATCCGGGGCGGTGGGCGGCCGGGCGGGCGCGGCGGATCCGGCGGGCGGGGGGGGTGAG
>CALLYX010000145.1 GCA_937858775.1 uncultured bacterium
TGAGCGGCCGGGCGGCGACCGCCCCTTCGAGATCGGCGCCGCGGCATATCCCGACGACCTCCGGGGAGGGCTCGCCGAGGATCCCGGCGACCCCTTGCACGAGCTCCCGCGCGACGACGAGCGCGCGCCCCTTCATGCGGACCGCCGCGTACTCGAACTCGGGCCTGACGGCGACCGCGCGGTTCGCGGGGAGCGTCCACGGCGTGGTGGTCCAGACGAGGAGGAAGACGTCCCCCGCGTCCCGTCGGAGCTTCCCGGCGCCGGAGACGACCTTGAGGGCGACGTAGATCGACGGGGAGACGCGGTCGCCGTATTCGACCTCCGCGTCGGCGAGGGCCGTCTCGCACGTGGCGCACCAGTGGATCGGCTTCTTGCCGCGATAGACGTAGCCGTCGAGGTAGATCTTCCCGAAGCAGTCGATGATGGACGCCTGATACGCGGGGTCGAGCGTCAGGTACGGGTGTTCCCAGTCGCCGAAGACGCCGAGCCGCTTGAACTGCCCCATCTGGACGCCGACGAACTTCATGGCGTACCCCCGGGCCTTCTTCCTGAATTCAGCGCGGTCGATCTGGTGCTTCCCGATCTTCAGTTCCTTCATGAGCTGGTGCTCGACCGGGAGGCCGTGGCAATCCCAGCCGGGGACGAACGGGCTGTGAAAGCCGCGCATCGTCTTGTACTTGACTACCATGTCCTTGAGCAGCTTGTTGAGGGCGTGCCCCATGTGGATATCGCCGTTGGCGTACGGGGGGCCGTCGTGGAGGACGAAGCTGGGGCCGTTCTCCCGAAGCGCGCACGCCTTCTCGTAGATCCGCTCCTTCTCCCAGAAGGCGAGCAACTCCGGCTCCCGCCGGCTGAGCGAGGCCTTCATCGGGAAAGCGGTCTTGGGGAGATTGAGCGTGGTCTTGTAGTCGTGATTTTTCATAACCGATTGCCGCGCCGGAAATAGAGACGAACATAGGAGTCGGAGACTCCCCCCGCCGCCGCGTTTCCCCGGACGCTCAACGGAGGGGGAGTATAGCAGGAGAGGGTGCCGGAATCAATAGAGAATGCGATATTCCATATTGGCAATATTCATTGTGACATTCCCATACGGGATGCGAAGTTACGGATAATGAAAGCACCGAAAGAAGACTCCGGGCATT
>CALLYX010000146.1 GCA_937858775.1 uncultured bacterium
GGGCATGGGAGGATACCGCGCTGGCCTGGCGCGGTATCGACGCCTCTCTGCGGATAGGCGCCCTCCCGGAGGGGTCGTGGAAGGGGGGGCCCCGGAGACCCGCGGCCTCGCCGTGCAGAAGGATCGCTGGCGTCGCCCCGCTCCTCGCGGCCCTCGCCGGGGGCGGCCTCGAATCGCTGCTCGCCGGCGTTCACGCCGGCGATGAGGCCGGCCTGCTGGAGGAGCGGCTCGCCGACGCCCTCGGGGGGGACGCCCCATCGTACTGGCGGACCCGCTGCGCGTGGGGCGGGGCGAAACTCGGCGCGGCCATTGCTCCGATCGGGCGCGATCACCGCCTCAAGATCGTCGTGAACGCGCTGCTCCCATTCCTGCATGCGAAGGGACGACGCAAAGCCGCCGAGGGGATCCTGCGCGGAATCCCGGCCGTCGAGCCGGACTCGCGCGTGAAGACGATGATGGCCAACCTTGTCGGCTGGGGGGCGCCTTTCCCCGGGCTATGGGGGATGGCCGCCCAGCAGGGGATGCTGCACATACACCGCCGATTCTGCGCGGGAGACCGCACCGGGTGCATCCACTGTCCCATCCCCGGAATGCTCGCCCGCCGGGCGCGATGAAGACGGGAACGCCGGCCCGCCTTCACCCGCCGGGGCTCGGGACGGATGATCGGCCGTGAACGCCGGCACGCGAGGGGGAGATGCTGGAACGAAGGCGCGAGAGACTGGCTCCGATTTCCGTCTTTGTGAAGAGGGTGACCGCATCGCTGCTCCTGGCGGGCGGCCTGGCGCTGCTCGCGCTGGCCGCCGGGGTCGCCGGGTATCACTGGTCGGCGGGGTTCGGATGGTTCGACTCCCTCATGGAGGCGTCCATGATATTGGGAGGCATGGGGCCGGTCCGTTCCAACGAGATCTCGGCCGCCCCCGGATACGCCAAGGTCTTCATATCAGGGTACGCGCTCGTATGCGGCCTTGTCTTCATAGCCGTCATGGGGATCATCCTCACCCCGATCACGCATCGCATGTTGCACAAATTCCACCTCGACGACCGGGACATGGAGTGAACCCGTCGAACCGGGAATGACAGGTGTGCCGGGGCGCGGGCCGCGGGCGAGCCGCCCCGCGCCCGAGGGATTAGGTGGCGGGGGCGCGTCAATTGCCGTATAATACGCGGCAAAAGCCGCCCGGAGGAGGATCCTCGATGAAGCGCTACTCGACTGTTCACCCGCTCGCGATGTCTTTTTTCTCCCCCAAGGTCTACCGCGATATCGCGTACTCCTGGCGCGGGGCGTGCATACTTTACCTCCTGATCCTGGTGGCGATCACCCAGGCGCCCAACGCGCTGATATTCCACCGCGGGGTACGGAAGTTCGTTCGCACGGAGGCCCCCCTCCTCGTCGCCCAGATCCCGAGGATGTCGTTCAAGGGCGGGGAGCTCACGACGGACGAGAAGAGGCCGTACGAGATCAGGGACCCGAAAAGCGGAGATCTCATCGCGATCGTCGACACGAGCGGCGCCACCACCTCCCTGGACGGCCGCGCCGCCCTGGTGCTCTTCACGGCACATCAGGTCTTCTTGAAGCACGGCTCCAGCAGGATCCAAGTCATAAGTTACGCGAAAAACGCCGATTTTACGGTCACCCGGGGGCGCGTGATCCGCGTCCTCGGCTGGATCGAAAGATACGCCGCGGCGGTCCTCTACCTTCACTCCGTCCTGTTCGTTCTGATCTACCGCCTGCTCCAGGCCCTCATCTTCTCCCTCGCGGCTCTCGCTTTCGCGAAGATCGTGCGCGCCCGGCTGTCATACGGGGCTCTCTACAGAATCACCGCCGCGGCCATGACGCCTGCGCTCATCGTCGGCGCCATACGCAACACCATCGGCACGCCGGCCCCGGCCGCGCCGTATGCGCTATTCCTGTTTCTGGCCCTCGTGCTCGGCTACCTGATCTTCGCCGTAAAGGCGTGCACAGCCGGGGAAGCCCAGTAGAGCGGCGCAGGCCGCCCCGGGAAAGGCCCGGGGGGCATTCCGCCTAACCCGCTTAGGGAGAGAAAAGAATGAAATACGCGCAGGCCGCGCAGGGACGGGTCTTTATCCTGAAGCTCGAGGACGGCGAGATCCTCCACGAGGTCGTAGAGAGGTTCGCGGCGGAGCGGGGGATCAAGGCGGCCGCCCTGCTCCTCGTAGGGGGGGCACGGGGGGGGAGCCGGCTCGTGGTCGGCCCCGCCGACGGCGACGCCAGGCCCGTCTCGCAGTTGAATCTAATGCTTGATGACGTTCACGAGATCGCCGGCGTGGGCACCCTCTTCCCCGACGAATCCGGCGCTCCTATACTGCACATGCACGCCGCGAACGGAAGGGGGGCGGAGACAATCACCGGCTGCGTGCGCGGCGCCGTGAAGGTGTGGCAGATCGGCGAGGTTGTCCTCTTTGAGCTCCTCGACTGCGCCGCCACGAGGGAGTTCCAGCCCGAGATGGGTTTTGCCGTCCTCAATCCGGCCCCGGAAACGCGGCGGCCGGCATAGCCGCCTTTCACCCCATGGCAACGCGCGCGGCGGTCTACTGGTTCAGCGGGACAGGGAACGCGTGGAAACTCGCGCGGGCCGCCTGCGCCGAAATCGGCCGCCGGGCCGCGGCCCCCGCCCCCGTCGCCGCCGGGGGGATCGCCTGCGAGTGCCGCGCGATCGAACTCTCCGGCGGGGGAGCCGTCGGGGAGGCGGATCTCACGGGGATCGTCTCGCCGGCGCTGGGTTTCGGCCTCCCGAGCAATGTCGCGTCGTTCCTAAAAAGACTCCCCCCGGGGAACGGACGGAAGGCTTTTATCGCCATCGCGTTGGGCAACACGGAGACGATCGCGCTCGGCGCGCGCCGGATGAGCATCTCCCCATCCGGGGGGATAGCGCTCCGCCAGGCGGCCCGGACGCTGAAGCGAAGGGGGTACGACGTGGCGTGGGCGGAGGCGTTCGAGATGCCGACCAACTGGATCCTGGCGATCGATCCCCCCCCCAGGCCCAGGGCCGACACCCTCGTCGCGCGAAGCTCGGAGAAGATCCGCTCCTCCATGAACGCGCTGATGCGCGGGGAACGATTCCACCGTCCCGTCAATCCCCTCCGGGCAATCCCGTTCGCCGTCGTCTACGCCCTCTTTTCCGTAATCGGCCGCCGCTACGCGGGCAAGCTCTTCTACGCGGATGACGCGTGCGACGGCTGCCGGGAGTGCGCCTCCCGCTGCCCGAACGGCACGATCCGGTGGCGGTCGGGCAGGCCCGCATGGGGATGGAGCTGCCTCCAATGCTTCCGCTGCATCAATCTCTGCCCCCGGGGCGCGATCCAGGTCTCCGGGCTTTCAATCGTCGCGGCGGCCGCGCCTTTCCTCCTGATGGAATACTTCCGCCGCCGCGCCCTCGTTCCGCCCCTGCCGCACGGGCTCGCCGCCGCGGGGCGGATCGCCTGCTGCCTCATCGTCTCCGCCGCGATCGTCGAACTGCTTCATCGCCTCAACTCCCTGCCCGGCGCGGGGCGTTTCATCCCGCGCTGGCCGCTCACGGGGAAGCGCGCGCGTTACGCGGCCCCCGGATTC
>CALLYX010000147.1 GCA_937858775.1 uncultured bacterium
GGATTCCGGCCGGCGAGCCGTTCTGCGCGAAGACCTTGACCGGGTTGTCCAGGTAGCCCTCGTTGCGCAGCATCCGGATGACCGCGGACGCCATGTCCTCGTCCATCACGAACAGCAGGCCGAGGTCATCGCCGGAGAGAACGATGTCTCGAGCCAGGGTGACCGCGTTGTCGGGGCTGTACTTGGTCTCCTCGATCGTGACCAGCTCGTTCTGGCCGAGCGCCTCGGCCGTCTCGGTCATGCCCTTGTTGATGAGCTGGCTGGGCGGCGAATCGAAGAAGCCGGTCAGGATGGTCATCGTCGGCCCGACCACGATCACGAAGATCATCAGCGCGAAGGCGAGGACCATGTTGATCTCGGACAGGCGCTTCACGCCTTTGTCGACGCCCGCCACAACGCTGAACGTGGCGATCGCAGTGATGATCAGGATCAGCACGATCTTGGTGGTCATGCCGTCGCCGATGCCGAACAGGAAATGCAGCCCCGCCGTCGCCTGCTCGGCGCCAAAACCCAGCGAGGTGGCCAGACCGAAGATCGTCGCAAAAACCGCAAGGATGTCGATGACATGGCCTGGCCAGCCCCAGACACCTTCGCCAAAGATCGGGTAAAAGACCGAGCGCATGGTCAGCGGCAGGCCCTTGTTATAGCTGAAAAGCGCCAGCGCCAGCGCAACCGCAACCGCGGGGCGTGGCCGGCGGCGTGTCTGCCGGTGCTGTGGTCGTGTGGACTTCATCGGTTCCCGCGCTCGCACAACAGACCTGTCGGTCGACCTGCGTTGTGGTGTGGGCACGTTGATCACATTGTGCGCCAACGCCTTTGTGTTCTGGTGCGGCGAGCCTTGGCGGCTCGCCGGAGACCATGCCTGAAGACCGGGGGTGATCAGGTGCCCGCTCGGTATGGTCGGAAGAATGCCCTCCCCTGACATCGCCTCGTTCGACCCGTTCGCCGGCCCCCCACGCCGGTGACGGGCCGGCGCCGGCGGCGCCTTTCGCGGCGCCCGTGTCCGGGGATCTGTAAGGGGCAGCCGCGCTTCGGGGCGGCGGCCGGGCGGCCGCGCGGTCACCTCTGGAAAGCGCGCGAATGGGGCGCCGGGCGATGAAGCGGGGATGGATCTGCGCGGTTGGGGCGGTCTTTTGCGCCGCCGCCGTCTCGCGAGGCGGCGGCGCCTCCGCCGCCGCGTGGACGCCGGAGGGGCTGCGGATCGCCGCGTCCGCCAGCCCGACCCGGGTCACCGTGGGCGACCCGATTCGATTCACGCTCGCCGTCTCCGTCCCCGACGGGATGACCGTCTCCCCCCCCGCCGTCGGCCCCCGGGCGGGCGTGTTCAGGATCAAGGAGATCGGGAGAAGATCGGCGCGAGACGCGAAGACGAAGCGGGAGGAGATGGTCGTCCTCTACGACCTCAGGGCCTACCGCGCCGGGGAGTGGGAGATCCCCCCGCTCAAGGTCGTCGCCGCTGACGGGAAAGGGGGGTCGGCGAAGGCGGACGCCGGGCCTATAACCGTCCTGGTGGAGAGCGTCCTCGACAAGGAAGCGAAGGATATACGGGATATCAAGCCGCCGCTCTCCCTATCGTACTTCCCGGTGCGTCCAGCTGCGTGGATGGCGGCCGGACTTTGCGCGGCCGCCGTGGCGGCGCTTCTCCTCGCGCGGTTCAGGCGGTGCGGAATAGCCGCGGCGTCGCCCCCGCGCCCCCCGCACGAGATCGCCTACGAGGAACTCAGCCGCCTGGAGGCGATGGCCCTTCCGGCCGCGGGCTGCCTGGGGGAGTATTACATGCGGCTGTCGGCGATCATCCGGCGCTACATCGAGGGCCGCTTCGGCCTCAAGGCCCCGGAGATGACCACGGAGGAATTCCTCTCGGCGGCCGGGGCCTCCGGGCTTCTTGATCCGCGCGCGCGCGCCCTCGTGGGCGATTTCCTCGAGCAGTGCGACATGGTGAAATTCGCGCGGTACGGCCCATCCGCGGAGGAGGCGGGGCGGGCGTTCGGCGCGGCTGTCCGTTTCGTGGACGAGACGAAGCCCGCCGGGCATGCCGCCCCCACCGGCGGCGCGGCCCCGGCGCCGAGCGCCCCCCATGGGATGGAGGTGGGGGGAGGGAGCGGCTGATGCGTTTCCAGTCCCCGCTGCTTCTCCTCCTGCTGTCGGCGGTCCCGCTTGTCGCCTGGCTCCGGCTGAAGCGGCGGCGCCCCGCCGCGGTCATCTTCTCGGCCCTCGGCGCGCTGCGCGGCGCCCTGCCCGCCGGCGGGATCAGATTCGAGCGCCTTCCGCTTTTCCTGAGGTGCGCCGCGGCGCTCCTCATCGCGCTGGCCCTGGCGCGCCCCGTGAAGGGCCTGGGGCGCGCGAAGGCCTTCGCGGAGGGAATCGACATCGTCCTGGCCCTCGACGTATCGAGCAGCATGGACTCGCGCGACATGACCGACGACCTGCGCGTGAACCGGCTTGACGCCGCCAAGGATGTGGTCAAACGGTTCATACCCGAGCGCGGGAACGACCGGCTTGGGATCGTCGCCTTCGCCCGATACGCCTACACGATCTCCCCCCTCACCCTCGATCACGACCTGCTCATAGACACGGTCGACCGGCTGAAGATCGTCCCGCGCGGGGGGGACGAGGACGGCACGGCCATCGGCTCCGCCATCGTGACCTCCCTGGGCCGCCTCAAGGACTCCGCCGCCACGTCCCGGGTCATCATCCTCCTCACCGACGGCGCGAACAACTTCGGCCAGGTGAGCCCGGAGGCGGCGGCGGGAATCGCCAGGAGCCTCAAGGTCAAGATCTACACGATCGGCGCGGGCACGGAGGGCGAGGCGCCGTACCCGGTCACGGACGACTTCGGCTGCCTTCGTTTCGTCCGCGCCTCGTTCCCGATAGACGAGAAGACGCTTCGCGCGGTGGCGGGGGCGACGGGCGGGGAGTATTTCAGGGCCCAGGATGAGAGGGCGCTCCGGGAGATCTACCGGAGGATCAACGCCATGGAGAAGACCCGGATCGAGGAGGAGAAGTTCACCGAGCACCGCGAGCTGTTCCCGCTCCTGCTCATCCCGGCCCTCGCGCTTCTGTTCGCCGAGGCCGTCGCCGGCGCAACGCTGCTGAGGAGGATTCCCTGAGATGCAGTGGGGAAACGCGTCGTACCTGCACGCGCTCTGGCTCGTCGCCGCCCTCGCCGTCTTCATGCGGTGGTCGGCGGCGCGGCGGAGGCGGGCGCTCGAATCTTTCGCCGAGCCGCCGCTCCTCCCCGGCCTCGTGGTCGGCCTGAGCGCCCGGCGGCGCCGGATCGGGGCCGCCCTCTTTCTCGCCGCCCTCGCCCTCGCGGTCGTCGCCCTCGCCCAACCCAAGTGGGGGTACCGCTGGCGGCTCGTCAGGCGGGAGGGGATAGACATCGTCATCGCGATCGACACCTCGAAGAGCATGCTCGCCGCCGACGTCAAGCCCGATCGGCTTACGCGCGCGAAGATGGAGGTGAACGACCTCCTCGGCTGCCTCCAGGGCGACCGCGTGGCGCTCGTCGTCTTCGCGGGGTCGAGCTACATACTCTGCCCGCTGACGCTCGACTACGCCGCCGCGGAGATGTTCCTCAAGGCGGCGCGCGTCGGGGTCGTCCCGTTGGGGGGCACGGATATCGGGGGCGCGATCGAGCAGGCGATCCGCATCTTCCGGGGGAGCGAGCGCGAGCACAGGGCGGTCATACTCCTCTCGGACGGGGAGGACCTGGGCGGGAAGGCGGGGGAGGCCGCGAAGAGGGCGAAGATCAGGAGTTCCGATCCGACGGAGAGGACGTAGTTGCCGGCGACGAGGGGCAGGGCGGCCGCGAGGGCGACCGCGCCCGAGACGAGCGCACGTTCGCGGGCATCCATCGGCCTCCAGGGCCGGATGGCCGCCGAGACCGAGGCGCAGACCGGATTGTCCCGGTTCGCAACGGCGCGGATCACTGTCAGCAAGGCGTAGGCGTTCGATAAGCATCTGGAGAAACTAAGAGGATATTCGCAATGCAAGCAATAGAATTCAAAGTGAAATGGGGCATGCTTGTCGATCTCGACAAGTGTACCGGCTGCGGTGCCTGCACCGTTGCCTGCAGGGCGGAAAACAACCTGCCCCCCGAGGCGGATGCGTCCAACAAGCTGCGCACCACCGATTGGATGAACATATACGAGCTGTCCAACGA
>CALLYX010000148.1 GCA_937858775.1 uncultured bacterium
CGGCCGGTCCGCCCGGGGCGGACCTCCGGGCGGACCGGCCGGGGGCGGACGATCTCCGCTCGCTCGAACACCTGCTCCTCTTCGGCCTCAAGGGGGTCGCGGCGTACGCCGACCACGCGCACATCCTCGGCAGCGACTCCGACGCCGTCTTCGACTATCTACACAGGGCGCTCGCGGTTCTCGCGGAGGGCCGGAGCGGGGCGGGGGAGCTCACCACGCTGGTGCTCGAGTGCGGGAAGGTCAACATCGACGCGATGGAACTCCTCTCGCAGGCGCACCGCGCCCGTTTCGGCGTGCCCGTCCCGACGCCGGTCTCCCTCGGCACGCGCGAAGGCCCGGCGATCATCGTGAGCGGCCACGACCTCCTCGACCTGGAGGAGCTCCTCGAACAGACCGAGGGGACGGGGGTCAACGTCTACACCCACGGCGAGATGCTCCCCGCGCACGGCTATCCGCGCCTCAAGGGGCACCCGCACCTCGCCGGCCACTACGGGACCGCGTGGCAGAACCAGCAGCGGGAGTTCGCCGCGGCGCCCGCCGCCGTGCTGATGACCACGAACTGCATCCAGCGGCCCGCCGCCGCGTACGCCGACCGGATATTCACCACGGGGCTCGTGGCGTGGCCCGGCGTGGCGCATGTCCCCGACAGGGCCGGCGGCCGCCAGAAGGATTTCTCCGCCGTGATCGCGAAGGCGAAGTCCCTGCCCGGCTTCCACGACGCCCCGGGGAAGACGATCACGGCCGGCTTCGGGCACGAGGCGGTGCTTGGGGTCGCCGAGAAGGTGATCGCGGCGGTAAAATCCGGCGCGATACGCCGGTTCTTCCTGATCGGCGGCTGCGACGGGGCGAAGCCGGGGCGGAACTACTACACCCGCTTCGCCGAGCTCGTTCCGAAGGATTGCGTGATCCTCACGCTGGCGTGCGGGAAGTTCCGATTCCACACGCTCGACGCCGGGGATATCGGCGGGATACCGAGGCTCCTCGACATGGGGCAGTGCAACGACGCCTACTCGGCCGTCCGGGTGGCGCAGGCGCTCGCCGGCGCGTTCGGCTGCGGCCTCAACGACCTCCCGCTCACCTTCATCCTCTCCTGGTACGAGCAGAAGGCGGTGGCGATCCTCCTCTCGCTCCTCCACCTCGGCGTCCGGAATATCCGCCTCGGGCCGTCGCTGCCGGCTTTCGTGGCGCCGGGGGTGTTGAAGGTGCTGGCGGAGAAGTTCAACATCATGCCGATCTCCGGGGATCCGGGGAAGGACCTGGCGGAGGCGCTGGGGCGTTAGGCCGCGCGCCCGCCGGGCGGAAAAAAGGGGGGACGAGGATGAAAGCGATCCGTGTGTCGTGCGCCGCGCTCGCCGCGACGGCGGCGATGACGCTCCCGGCCGCGGCCGGGGAGAAGCCCGCGCAGGCCCCGGCGGCGCAGGGCGCCCCCGGGGCGGGGGTGAAGGAGATGAAGGGGGACAGATGCCCGGTCCTCGGCGGGAAGATCGACAAGGGGATACATTGCGATTACAAGGGGACGCGCTACTACTTCTGCTGCGTCGGCTGCCAGGGGGTCTTCAAGGCCGACCCGGAGAAGTACATCGCCGCGATGCGGGGCGAGTGATGGGCGCCGGGGGCGGGGCGGCCCCCCGCCGCGCCGCGCGGGGGGAGGGGGCGAACCCATGACGGACAACCGCCCCGCGGAGGGGCACGCCCACGCGCGTTTCCTCCGCGGGAGGGAGAAGGGGCAGGGCCGCCTCGGCCTCTGCATCGCGATCACCGTCGCGACGATGGTGCTGGAGCTCGTCGCCGGGATCCTGGCGGGGAGCCTCGCGCTCGTGAGCGACGCCGGGCATATGCTCACGCACGGCTTTTCCCTGATCGTGAGCTACTTCGCCACGCATATCGCCCGGCGGCCCGCCACGGACAGAAGGAGCTTCGGCCTCTACCGGGCGGAGATACTGGCCGCCCTCTTCAACGCCTCGACCCTTATCGTCATCACCGGCTTCATCGCCTGGTTCGCCGTGAAGCGCCTCATCCGCCCGGTCCCCATCGCCGGCGGGTGGATGCTCGCGGTCGCGGTGATCGGCCTGGTCGTGAACGTCCTCACGACCCTCCTCCTCCGCTCCTCCGTCCACGACAACCTCAACATCCGGAGCGCCTTCGTCCACATGCTCGGCGACATGTTCTCATCGGTGGTGGTGGTCGCCGGCGCCGTCGTGATCATCCGGACCGGCTGGTATCCGATCGACCCGATCCTGAGCGTCCTCGTATGCGGCCTCATCCTCGTCTGGGCATACCGGCTCATAAGGGAGTCGGCGGAGATCCTGCTCCAGTTCACGCCGGAGCATATCGACATCGACAGGATAGGGGGGCGGCTCTCGTCGCTCAAGGGGGTGCTCCGGGTGCACGACGTGCACGTCTGGTCGATCACCTCGGGGCTGCACTCCCTGAGCGGGCACATGGAGGTGGCGGAGATGCCGCTCCCGGACGCCATGGGGATCCTCGACGCGGCGGGGGAGATATTGAAGGACGAGTTCGGGATCATCCATTACACGATCCAGATCGAGTGCGGAGAATGCCGGCGGCACGCCATGGAGCATTGAGGCGGCCGCCGGGATGCGCCGGCTCGGGGGGGGGAGAGTCAAGAACCGGGATTCGACCCCCGGCGGGCGGCGAGGAGGATTTCGCGCGGCGACAGCTCGCCGATCCACCCGATCGGCGGCGGCGCCGGGCTGCGGCGCAACGCCCCCCCCGCGTACACGCCCCCGTCCCACGCGACGTCGACGCAGCGGCCCCGGGGGGCGGGAAGGCCCGGCGGCACTCGCTCCAGAACCGGCCGGCCGGCGCCCGTCTTTCGCATGACCTTCGCGAGGATCCCGAGGTTCCGTTCCGCCCGGGGTTCGCCCCCGGAAAAGACGGCGAGCCGGTCGGTCCCGGCAGAGAGCAGGGCGCAGATCTCCCCCTCCTCCAGCAGGACGGCGTCCGTGGCCACGCTCGTGCGCAGGCCGTACGAGCGGGCCGCGAGGATCATCCCGCGGAGCCCCTCGTGGAGCAGCGGATCGGACCGGCCGTCGAAGACCGCCTCGCGCGCGTGCGGGAATACCTTTCTCGCCGCGAGCCGGAAGGTCCGGTCCGCCATGAGCGGCGCGGGCGCCGCGGCGCGCGCGGGCCCGGCGCACTCGATCCGGACGGCGTCGAGGGATTCGAGGCCGCGCCCCCGCCAGGGGGCGAGCGCGGTCCCCGGATGGCGCGCCGCGAGGAGCGCCCGGTGGAGCACCCGATCTATCAGCCGCTTCATCGCATCCCTCCGCCGCCACGGAGAATAGCACCGCCCCGGTGCGTGTCAACCAAATCCTGATTCTCGGCATCTTCGGCCGGGATGCCGCCGGTGCGCCCCGCCGTGATGTCGCCGCCCCAGATGGCGCGAAGGCCCCCGGATCCCGCGCACCCGGGGGGGGGGCGGAATTTGGGGGTACGGGGACCCGAACGGCTGTGCTATCATGATACGCCCATCCGCCCATGAGGAAACACAGTAGAACCTCCGCGCCCGATCCCCGCGGCGAAACGCCGCCGCGGTTTGCCGCCGGCGGCCGGGTCCAGGCGGGGGGCCGGTCCTTCCCCCGACTCGCGGCGGAGCTTGAGAGGCTTTACCGGCTGTACAACCGCCGGGACCGGGTCGCGAACGACCCGGTGCGGTTCGTCCACGGCCTCGACCCGCCCGACCGCGAGGTCGCGGCCCTGATCGCCTCGTCGCTCGCGTACAACGTCGTCGCCGCGGCACTTTCCATGTCGGGCCTGATCTCCCCCTTGCTCGCCGCGTTCATCATGCCCGCCAGCTCACTCACGGTCCTCGTGATCGCGCTCCGTTCCGGGGCGTTCCGTTCACCAGCGGCGACTCGAGTTGGAGGATCACTATGAGCGTGCTTTACATCATGCTCCCCGCCGCGCTACTCCTGGCCGCCGGGGCCGTCGCCTGCTGCCATCACCATCGACATGCCGCGCATTCCCTTGATCGACCGCGACGCGGCCTCAGCCAGCTTCGCGATCCGGTCCTCGCTCAACCCATAGACGTCAGGGAGGCGCTTCATGAAGCCGAAAACGCACTCCTGCATCGCGACGAACGTCGCCTCGGAGGCCGATTCGCCGCCGGCCACTACGAACGGCCCCACGGGGAGCCCTTTGAGGAGATTCTCGCGGGAGGGATGTACCTGGCCCAGCAGTTGGTCGCACCGCCCGCGGGCCAGCGCTATGCGGCCGACCACGCGGAGCGCGCTGTGCTCGTCCAGTTGCAGGCCGAACCCGCAGGCCGA
>CALLYX010000149.1 GCA_937858775.1 uncultured bacterium
GAGCGGTGGTCCCCGGCCCTGCAGCGGGTCGCCGCGTCGGCGAACCCGGCGGAGAGGACCCGGCCGCGCCGGTGCTCGTCGGCCATCGCCCGCACCCGCTCCTCGATCCCCGGGATGCGGGCGGCGAGCAGGGCCGGGAAGAGGACCTCCTCCTCCTTCGCGTGATGGCAGGCGTCCACGAAGCCCGTGAGGAAGCCCGCCATCTGCCGCAGGTGCTCGTGCGGAATCGGGCCCCCCCCCGTGCATCTTGTCGCACGCCCTCTTGAGGATCTTCAGCATGAGCTTGACGGCGCGATGCTCGTCCGCGAGTTGTTCGGTCGGCTTCACGGCCCCGCCTCCTTCCCCCCCGCCTTCCCCCGCGACCGGAGATAGCGCGCGTAGAGCTCCTCCCCCACGCACACCCTCGCCGAGGCGCACCAGCCGACGCAGGCGGGCGGCATCACCCGGCCGACGATTCCCCCGCAGGACGGGCAGCGGGCCTCCGCCTCGTCCGGCCAGATCTCGACCGCCCGGCCGCACGGGCACGGGATCTCGTCGGGGAACGACGCCCGGATCCTCTCCGCCCCCGGGCACTTGAACACGCTCATACCCTCTCCCCCCGGATGCCGATCTCGACGTCGTGGAAGGGTATCTCCCTCCCGGACGCCGCCAGCGCGTCCCGCACGAGGCGGACGATCCCGCCGCAGCACGGCACCTCCATGTGCGCGACGGTCACCGACCTGATATCGTTCCGCCTGAAGATCTCCGCCAGTTTCTCCGTGTACGGGCCCGTGTCGTCGAGCTTCGGGCAGCCCACGAGGAGGGCCTTCCCCGCGAGAAGCCCGTCGTGGAAATCGGCGTACGCGAACGGGACGCAGTCGGCGGCCACCAGCAGGTCGGCCCCCTTGAGAAACGGCGCGGAGGGGGGCACGAGGTGGAGCTGCACGGGCCACTGGCCCAGCCGGGAGCGGGCGGCGCGGCCGGCCGCTCCCGCCCCCACGGCGCCCCTCCCGAAATCGGCCACGCGCGCGCCCGGGCAGCCGCCCGCACCGGCCCCGCAGGCGGCGGGCGCGGGCCGTGCCTCCCAGCCGGGCGGGATCGCTATCCCGCGCGCCTCCAGGAACGCCAGCGCCTCGGCGAGGTACCCCGCCTGGCCGTGTTCACGCAGGTGTTCGAGGTGCGCGCGTATCACGCCCTCCCCCCCGCGCACGACATTGACCATGACCTTCGCCTCGTCATACGCCTCCGCCTCGCGCTCCTCGATCTCGATCGCCCCCTCCGGGCAATGCCCTATGCAGGCCCCGAGGCCGTCGCAGTAAAGGTCGCTCACCACGCGCGCCACGCCGTCGACGATCCTGATCGCCCCCTCCGGGCAATTCGGGATGCAGAGGCCGCATCCCGTGCACTTCTTCTCGTCGATCCTAATTATTTTCCTCTTCACCGCCGCGCTCCTTCGCGTAGATTCCCGCCAGGGCCGACAGCCTCGCCCCCGAGAGGTAGCCGACGAGCTGCGCGTCCACCTTCGCGAGGAGATCCCCGAGGATGCAGCGCGGGGCGCCGCACCCCGGGGCGTCGAGGAGGCAGCCGCACGCCGTGTGCGGCCCCTCGATCGTCTCGTAGACGTCGAGGAGCGTGATCCTCTTCGGGCTCTTCGCCAGTACGAAACCCCCGCGTGGCCCCCGGACGGATGAGACCAGCCCGGCCTTCGCGAGCCGCTGGAGGACCTTGGAGAGGTGCGCCCCGGAGACATTGAGCCGTGCGGCCGCCTTCCCGGTCGCGAGCGCCCGGCCCGGCTCCGCGGCCATGAGCACCATCGTGTGCATCGCCAGCGCCGCCGCGTCCGAAATCCGCACCATCCTCGCGGGCAGGTCGTGGCGTTTCCAGGGGCCGAACAACACCGGCACCACGCTCTACGCGGCGGACGGCTCCTCGCTCGTCGAGGTGGACGGCAAGGGCACGACCAAGGGCAAGTGGATGACC
>CALLYX010000150.1 GCA_937858775.1 uncultured bacterium
GGTGATCGGTCGTTCGTACTACGGCCACGACGGCGTCGCTCGTGTGCAACTGGGCACCGGCGAGGTGGTCGCCTGTCGTACTCCGGCCGACTGGCTGCCGGCGCGAGGAGACGAGGTCCGCGTGCACGTCGCGACGCCCGTGATCGCGTTCCCTGCCACCGTCTGAACCGGATGCCACGGGCTGGCACCGACTGTCAGGCGAACGACAGGTCGCCGTGCGCCACCGGTTGCACAGCATCGGCCGCCCGCTTGGCATGGTAACTGCTGCGGGTGAGCGGGCTGGCCTCGACGTGGCCGATGCCCAGCGACTCGCCCTGCCGCTTCCATCGAAGGAACTCGTCGGGATCAGCCCAGCGAGCAACCGGAAGGTGGTTGCTGGTCGGTCGCAAGTATTGGCCGATGGTCACGATGTCGACCCCGACCCCTCGCAGGTCGGCCAGCGTGGCCACCCCGTCGACCTGTGGTCCGCCCACGAGCGCGGCGTCGGCCGCCCGGTGCCACGCCGCGGCCGCGCGGCTGTTGAAGATCATCAGCGCAGCGAGGATCGCGGGCGCGATCACTGTCCACCGCATCTCCCCCTCCATGCCGCCGCCCCCCTCCCCTTCCGCCGGGGGGCGCGCCGACTGCGGCGGCGGATACCTTACACCGGGCGTCCCGCGGGCGCAAATATTTTCTGCCTCAGCCCGGGGGAGGCACGGGGGACGCATGCCGAATTTCCCGCCGCGCCGACACCGCGGACGTAGTAGAATGGGAAGGGCGCCTCGGCAGGCGCCGGGGGGGGAAGGGACGCATGTCATCGCCGGCATCCGGCCGCGGGGGGACGCCCATTCTCCTCTGGGCATGCGTCTTCGCCTCCGGCTTCAGCGGTCTCGTCTACGAGGTCGTCTGGGCCCGCTACCTCTCCATTCTCTTCGGCAACACCACCTACGCGTACACCGTGGTGCTCGCGACGTTCATGGGCGGGCTGGCGCTCGGGGCGCTCGTCTTGGGGCGCCTCGCGGACGCCGCGCGCGAGAAGCTCCTTCTCTACGCCGCCGCGGAGATGGGCATCGCCATCTCGTGCGCGATGACGCCGCGGATCTTCGCCGCCGCGCGGGGCCTCTACCCGGCGGCGGCGACACGCTACCCGCCGCACTCCGTCCCCATGGCGGCGGTCATGTTCGCTGTCGGCGCCTCGATCATGCTCCTGCCGGCCGCGCTCATGGGCGGGACCGTCCCGATACTGAGCGCCGCGACGACCCGCGCCCGCGCCGCGCGCGGAAAGGCGATCGCCCGCCTCTACTGCTGCAACAGCCTCGGGGCGGCGCTCGGGGCGCTCGCGTGCGGCTACCTGTTCATAGGCCGGTTCGGCCTCGGCCTCACGATCGTCATGGCGTCGGGCATCAACCTGCTCGCGGGGGCAACCGCGCTGGGAATGAGGGTTCTCGGCGGCGCGCCGACCCCCTCCGAGTGGGGGGACGACGGCGCGGCGGGCGGGGGGGGCGACGGGGGGTACGCCGGCGCCCCTGAGGCGATCGCGCTCTGCGCGCTCTTCGTCTCGGGGGCGGCCACGATGCTCTACGAGCTGGTCTGGGCCAGGCTCTTCTCCATCGTCCTCGGCTCCTCGACCTACTCCTTCTCCGCCACGCTCGCCGCCTTCATATCGGGAATCACGCTCGGCGCATATATCGTCGCCAGGTTCCCGCCGCGCGAGGGCGCTGCCCTCCGCCTCTTCGCGGCGTGCGAGGCGTGCGCGGGGGCGTGCATCGCCGCCGCCGCCCCTTTCTACGCGCATCTCCCGCGGCTCTTCCTCCTCCTATCGAGGATGCTCTCCCGGCGCCCCGAGGCGTTCATCCTCCACGAGGGCGCGAAGCTCGTTCTCTGCCTCCTCGTGATGCTTCCGCCCACGGTCTTTCTCGGGATGACGCTCCCGCTCGGCGGCATCGTCGTCGCCCGGAGGCGGGCGCTCTTCGGGCGGAAGGTCGGCGCGGCCTTCGCCTTCAACGCCGCCGGGAATATCCTGGGGGCGGCCGCCGCTGGGCTGCTCCTCATCCCCCTCGCCGGGATGCAGTCGGCGTTGAAGGCAGGGGTCGCGCTCAACCTCGCCCTCGCCGCCATCCTCGCCTGCGCCGACCGGGGGATCTCCCCGCCCTGGAAGGCCGCCTTCTCGGCGGCGTGCGCCGCGGCGTGCGCCGCGGCGCTCCTCCTGCCCCCGGCCTGGAACCGGCTCTGGTTCACCCTGCAGGCCTACAGGCCGAGGCGAAGCGCCGGGGCGCTCTCGGCGTCATGGATGGCCGACGGCAGGAGGATACTGTACGACCGCGACGGCCCGAACGCGAGCGTCGCCGTCGTGGAGCACGAGGGATATCGTTTCCTGTTCATCAACGGCAAGGCGGACGCCTCGACGAGGCACGACATGCCGACGCAGGTTCTCCTGGCGGCCCTCCCGCTTGCCCTCGCGCCGTCGGCGCGGGAGGTGCTGGTCATCGGCCTCGGCTCGGGGGTGACCGCCGGCGCCGCCCTCCTCTTTCCCGTGGACGGCGTGGATATCGTGGAGATCTCGCCGGAGGTCGTCGAGGCGGCCGCGTACTTCTCCGACGAGAACCGCGGCGTGTTGAACGACCCGCGCGCGCGCGTCGCGGTCGAGGACGCCAGGACGTTCATGCGCCGGGCCGGCCGGCGGTATGACCTGATAGTGTCGGAGCCGTCGAACCCGTGGATGAGCGGCGTGGGAGACCTTTTCTCGATCGAGCATTTCGGCGCGTGCCTCGGCGCCCTGCGCGAGGGCGGCGCGATGGCGCAGTGGATACACACCTACGAGATGGACGACGACACCTTCAAGATCGTCGTCAAGACATTCTGCTCCGTCTTCCCCGAGGCGTCGCTCTGGGAGACCGGCGGAAACAACGTGCTCCTCCTCGGGACGCGCCGCGGCCTGCGGCCCGATTTCGCCTCCTCGGAGCGCCTCATCGCCTCCCCGCCGCTCGCGCGGGAGCTGGCCCGCTGGGGGGTGGCGGACATGTTCACCCTTCTCTCCCTCCAGATCGCCTCCGACGCCGCGATCCGCGGCTCGGTGCACAGCGAGCGGACCGTGAACAGCGTCTACGCCCCCGTCGTCGAGTACCGCGCCCCCCGCGCCCTCTTCACCGACTCGACCGTCCGGACGTATATCGAGCACCTGGACGAGAGGCGTTTCCCGGCCGACCGGGGCGGCCTTCTCCTGAAATCGTATCTCGACGGGCGCGAGCCCACCGCCGCCGAGCTCAGGCGCCTCTGCGGTTTCCTGGAGAAGGCGCAGGGCGGCTACAACGCTTACCTCGCCCTCCCGGCCCTCGACGCGCTCCTCAGGAAGGCGCCGGCGGACGGGGACGCCGCCGCGTCGTACCTCTACTCGGAACTGGCGCCGCTGCGGGCGCAGATGCGCGAGGCGGAGGGGCGGATCCGCTCCGGCGAGCGGGACATGAAGCTCCTGGAGTTCTGCGCCTCCCTCCGGCTCAAGCAGTATTACCTGCTCCGCTCCTTCCTCCAGCCGCGGCTCGTCCCCGAGACGATCGACGCGCTGGCGCAGTGCGCGCGCCTGGCGGGCCGGCGCGCGGGAGCGTTCCACTATCTCATGGGGAAGATCCACCTGGGCGAACGGGAGTACAGGGAGGCCTTCTCCTGCTACCGGCGGGCCGAGGAGGCGGCGGGGCGCGGCGGGGACAGGGCGCCGGCGGACAGGCCGTGAGGGCCGCCGCCCCCGCCCCCCGCCCGGCCGGCCGGGGTCACCGGACAGGGGCCAGCGGCGAGGCGGAGACCTCGAGCGGGCGCAGTACGGAATCGATCGCCTCGGCCTCGTCCCCCGCCTTGTAATGGGGGAGGCAGAAGACGTAGACGGTGAAGTCGTAATTGCCCTTCGGCAGCGACTCGATGTTGGAGAGCATGTAACCCGAGTTGGCGATCTGCCCCTTGAACTGGCACGGCTCGTCCGGGGCGGACTCGTCGTCGATGTAGAAGAGCTCCTTCCCGAGCATCGACATCCGCGGATCGAAGAGGGTGAGCATCATGACCGCCCCCTGAGGGCCGCGCGCCATCTTCCAACGGAACGCCCCCCGGTCGAGCGCCGCCGCCTTCTCCCCCGGCGCCCCGGTGATGGGGATCCCCCCGGGGTTCCGCTCGTTGCTCCACGTCATCCCCTTCGCCTCCGCGGAGAGATCGTCGGTCACCCGCATCGTCACGGCGCGCGCGACCGAGCTGAGCGGGAACGGGATCTGGAGGAGGGATGGGAACTGGCAGTAGTACGGGTAGTAGGCGCTGTCGCTTGAAATCGTAGCGCTGCGGAACGGCCCGGCGAGGCGGAGGGCGGCGCTGACGCGGCGGGACACGCGGACCGGGCCGTCCACGTAGCCGACGGGCGTCACGATGAAGTCGTCCTGCGTCCACGTCGCCTTGCCGAAGATCTTCAGGTCGAGCGTCAAGCGGAGCTTGTAGATGTCGTAGATATTCCTGCCGTCCCCCCCCGCCGCCTCGTTCAACGCGAAGTAGCTCGGCACCTGGATCGCCTTCCGGTATGGGAAGCCGAGCGTGTAGTAACGGGCCACGACGAGGTCCTTCTCCGGGCAATAGTTCACATACCCGCCGGCCGAGCGCGGCGCCTTTCCGCCGAAGGAGAGGATGTAGAACCACCGGGCGCCCCCGCCGCGCGGATCGGAAACCTTGATCTCGGCCGCGGCGGCCGCGCCGGGGGGAAGCGCCTCCCCCCCCCTCCCCCCCCCCGCGTCCCGGTACATGAAAAGGAT
>CALLYX010000151.1 GCA_937858775.1 uncultured bacterium
GTGTGGCCACAGCGCTAAAGACTCCACTCCTCATAGCACCGCCGGATCTTCCTCACGTGGTAGGCGATGTTCGCCGAGGCGCAGCCAAGGGTCTCGCCCGCCTGTCGGAAGGTTAGTCCGCGGAGGAGGCAATCAAGCACGCGGCGCTGGGTAGGTGCTAGTTGTCGCGCGAACTCAGACGCGTAAGCGGCATCATCCGGACGATCCGCGCTGCAGCATTCGGCGGGAGGCAGGTCGTCGTCCAGGGAGGCGCACCTGCGGATTCGCTCGCGCTTGACGGTGTCCAGGACGCGCCAGCGGTAGCGCCGCAGGTTCTCGAACGTGTTGTCGATGTGGCAATCCCGGCTGAACGGCCGAAGCAGCCGGTTGCGCAACCTTCCGCGGTCCACGGCGTAAAACGTCCCCGTCCCGAGGCGGATCCCGGCGCCGCCGAGGATCTTGAAGGCGTGCGGCATGTTCTCGACCGCGAGCTTCACCCTCGTCCGCTCCTGCCAGCGTGGGAGGTCGTTCCGCACCCACCCCGCGTAGCGGCGGTCGGCGAAGAAGGCGAGGTGGATGACGAGGAGTTCGCTTCCTATATCCTCCGCGAGCTTCACCGAGCGGCGCATGTGCTCGACCTGGTCATTCCCCCACGCGGGCGGCTTGATGAAACTGAACGGGGAGTGGAGACTGGGGATGGGGAGGGCGTAGCGCTCGGAGAGGAGGCGGAGGTAGCCGGCGTCCGTGGTATCCCAGCGGTCGTCCACGATGACCTCGACCCCGTCGAAGCCGAGGTCTTTGGCGACCATGAAGACGCGGTCAAGGCCGAAGAAACGGAGCGAACCGATGGAGAGAAGGATCACCGTCTGGAAACCCCCGCCCCTGCCTTCCGGCAGGCTCGCCCCTCCCTCCCGGCGGATGTAGTGGAGGGGCGGTTTGTCCGGAACGGATCGCGCGGGCGGAGCGGCAGCCGCGCGCCCCCCCGGGAATTCGCCAACCGGAAAGCGCGCCATCATAAGGCAACGGCCTTTATCCGGCAAGGAGAATGTTGTAAACTGTGGCCCTGCGACGGGAAGGAGCGGCCATGAAAAGACCGGGACATATGCTCATACGCGCCCGCTTCATGCTGCCGATGGGCGGCGATGGGGGGCGGGCGGCGCGCATCGAGGACGGGTACGTCCTCACGGAGGGGGAGCGGATCCTCGAGGCCGGGCGATACACGGACGAGACCGGCGGGCGGATACTCGCCTCCTATAAAGGGGACCTCCTCGTCGTCGGGGCGCGGGGGGCGGCGGGCGGGGAGAAGGTCCCGAGGCTGAACGGCGTCCTCCTCCCCGGTTTCGTGAAGGCGCACGGGCACGACCACGAATCCGCCATCATCGGCGTCGCCAAGGACCAGCCGCTCACCTTCTGGCTGGACAACGCCGTGAACCCGTTCACCGGCTTCCTGGCGGAGCGGGCGAAGGAACTCGCCGGCGAGTTCGGGCGCTCGCCGAACGCCGTCGCGTACCGGAAGGCGCGCCTCGACGACGTCTCCTACGGCATCACCTCCGCGCTAACGCACCATTGCAACTACTCCAAGTACAACGTGCGGGATCTCGTCGAGGCGAACCGCGAGGCGGGCACCCGCCTGACCATCGCGGTCGGGAGCCAGGACCGGCATTACGACGCGCGCATCCTCGACGCGCCGGGGCAGGCGGTCGAGCGCGTGGACGCGTACGCGCGGGAGTTCGCCGCCGTGCCGCGCGTCCGCATCATCGCCGGACCCGACCAGTTCTTCTCGAACGGCCCGGAGACCCTGAAGGGGCTGAAGCGCTGGTCGCGCGAACACGGGGCGCTCATCCATATCCACTCCTCAGAGGAGCCCAGGACGACGAAATGGTTCACGGAGACGTACGGGATGACCGAGGTGGAGTACGCGGCGGGCATCGGCTTCCTGGACCCAGACACCATCCTGGCGCACCAGGTGAACTGTACCGACCGAGACCTCGAGATCCTTCGCGACACCGGCGCGAAGGTCGTCCACAACCCCCTCGCGAACACCATCCTGGGCTCCGGGATGCCGCCGCTCATGCGGATGATGGAGATGGGGATACCGGTCGCCGTCTCCACCGACGGCTCCGGGAGCGCCGACAACCAGAACATCCTCTCCGCCGCGCGCTGCGCCACTCAGTACCAGAAGGCGTTCCACCGGGACGCGACGCTGCTGCCCGCGCAGAGGATGCTCGAGCTCATCACGATAGAGCCGGCGGGTATGCTGGGGCTCGACGCCGGTTCGCTGGAGCCGGGCAAGGACGCGGATTTCGTCCTCATCGATCTGCGGGGGGCCAACCTCACCCCCACGCGGCTCGACAACGTTGCGGAGAACCTGATCTGGGCGGCGAACGGGGGCGAGGCGCGCTACGTTGCGGCGGGCGGGGAGCTGCTCCTCGACGACTACCGGTTCACGCGCGTGGACGCGCGCGGGATCCTCGACGATATCCAGCGCCTATCCGAGCTCTTCGCCGAGTACGCGCGCACCGCGCCGAAGATCAAGGGCACCGGGGCGCACTGTTGACGGATGCCGGGCCGCGGCCGGCCGTCGAAATTCCTCGGCGCGGCCCGGCCCCGCGCCGATAAGCCAACCTCACCGTGGGGAAGGCCCCCCGGGCGCCTCCATCCCGGCGGGGCGCCCGCGTCAGGCGGGGGGAGGCGCGGGGGCGATGGCGGGGACGCCCTTGACGAACCGCTGTCGCGTTATATCCCCCGCGTCGGAGACGCAGAGCGCCGGGAACTCCCTCCCCTCCTTTTTGACCCTGACCAGCCGTCCCCGGATCCCCAGGCGCTCCTTCAAGTAGAACTCCCCGCGGAGGGAGCCGTCGTAGACGACGAGAAGAATGTCGTCGGCGCGCTTCCCGTCGATCCAGACGTCCGAGAGCCGCACGACCGGCGGCATGAAGATCGCGTGCGCGTCGTCGCTGACGGTCCCGAACGCCTCCACGTCGTCCTTGACGAGTTCGACCGCGCAGTTGCGAAGCGGGACCTCGTCGAGGTCGAGGTAGACGTAGGCGGGGCAGATCTCGATCCCCTGGTAGTTGAAGCGGAGCGGCCAGAGCTTGCCGAACTCCACCACGCGCGCGTCGGGGTGCCGGTGGATGTGGTCGGCGATGCGCGCGGCCGTCTCGCGGTTCTGCTCGACGGTGCCGAAGATCACGAGGTCAACATCCGAGTGTTCACCCCGGCGGCCGAGGGCCGTGGAGCCGGTGATGCCGAGGCGGCTGATCGGGATATCGAGGAAGCGGCTCACGTTCTCCACCGCTTTTCCCACGAGCGGGAACTTGCCCATCGCGTAGAAGAGGGAGAGGCGGTCGTTGAAGTAGCCGCGAAAATCCGCCATCGGGAAGCCCACGTGGAACTTCGTGACGACGAGGTCTTCCCTCCCTATCGCCGGGTCGAGCAGGTAATGCCGCCGTATCTGCTCGTCGTGCGGGATGTATGTCGCCTGGCCGTCCTTCTCACCCTTGACCATGCTGGCGTAGGCGCGGCCGTGGATGTCGATCTTCCCGTCCTCCTTCGGGTAGTAGATGATCTTGCCGATAACCTTCCCGGGCGGCTGGTAGTACCCCTCGACATAGACGAAGCTCCCGTCGTGGCGCATCAGGTAGGTCGTGTCGAGGACCCCTTTCTTGAAGTCGGAGGTCGGGCATAGGATCTGCCCTATCTGGCTCTCGAAGTAGTCGTGCTGGTCCATCGGCACTCCCTCCTGTTTGACGTACACCCTACGTGCCCGGGCCCCGCGTCGCGGAAGTCCCTTCGGGCCCACCTGCGATGCGGGAGGGTCTTGGGGCTCTTCTTTTACGCCGGCATGCCTACGCCCCGGCACGATCCTTGTCCCGGCGGCCTCCGCGTCTCGTCGATGAAAATATCCCTATCTCCTGATCTCGAACACCCCCTGCGCGGCGAACATATTCGGCCAGAGGGGCCGGAACCTGGCGAGGAAGCCCCTTCTGAACCCGACCGAGTGCTCCCGGACGATCCTGATGCCGACCTCCGCGCAGAGATCGCGGAAGTCCAGGATGCTCAGGAGGTGGATATTCGGTGTCTCGTACCAGCGGTAGGGGATGGCGCGGGTCGTCGGCATCGTTCCGCGGAAGAGAAGCTGGAAACGGATCCGCCAGTGGCCGAAGTTCGGGATGCTCACCAGCGCGGTCTTCCCGACCCGGACGGCGTCCTGGAGGATCTTCTTCGGCTTCTGCACCTGCTGGAGCGTCTGGCTGAGGATGACGTAGTCGAACGACTGGTCCTCGTAATCCTCCAGCCCCTCGTCGAGGTTGCTCTGGAAGATCGGGATCCCCTTGGCGATGCATTTCATGATCCCGGCCGTGGACTTGTCGATGCCGAAGACCGTCGCCCCCTTGCACCGTTCGAGGGCCTTGAGGAGGTCGCCGCTTCCGGCCCCGAGGTCGAGGACCCGGCTGCCGGGGGGGATAACCTCGTATATCTTCAGCAGGTCCGGGCGCAGGCGCAGGGCCGGGATATCCGGACTCATCGGTCGTGCCTCCCGTGCGCGTGCTCGGTGTAGATATGGTTGAGGAAATGCGAGATGAGGTGCGTCTGGTGCCCCGGCTCCAGGAGGAAGGCGTCGTGTCCAAGGGGGGACTCTATGACGCAGTAGCTCACCTCGAGGTTGTGCGCCCGGAGGGCGTCCGCGATCTCCTTGTTCTGACGGGCCGGGTAGAGCCAATCCGAGGAGAAGGCGATGATGAGGAACGAGGCCTTGACGTTCGACAGCGCGTCCTCCAGCGTCCTGCTGCCCATATCCGTCAGGTCGAAATAGTCGATCGCCTTGGTGATGTACAGGTAGGAGTTGGCGTCGAAGCGCTCGGTGAAGATGGAGCCCTGGTGGTGGAGATACGACTCGACCTGGAAGTCGGTCATGAAGTCGTAGGAGAGCTCCTTCCTGTCCTGGAGGCGGCGGCCGAACTTGCGGCGCATCGACTCGTCGCTAAGGTAGGTGATGTGGCCGATCATCCGCGCTATGGCGAGTCCGCGGGCGGGCGGATCGCCGCCGTAGTAATCCCCCCCGTTCCAATTCGGGTCCGCCATGATCGCCTGGCGCCCGACCTCGTTGAAGGCGATCCCCTGGGCGGAGAGCTGGGCGGCGGTGGCGATCGGGATGGCGGCGCGGACTGCGTCCGGGTAGGCGGTGACCCACTCGAGGGCCTGCATCCCGCCCATCGAACCGCCGGCGACGGCGAGCAGCTTCTCGATCCCGAGGTGATCGACGAGCGCCTTCTGCGCCCGCACCATATCCCCGATGGTGATCATCGGGAAGGAGAGGCCGTACGGCCTCCCGGTGGCCGGGTCCACGGAGGAGGGGCCGGTGGAGCCCATGCACCCCCCGAGGCAGTTGGGGCAGATGACGAAGTAGCGGTTCGTGTCGAACGCCTTGCCCGGACCGATCATCATATCCCACCAGCCGGGCCTGGGGTCGTCCGGGCGGCGGTATCCGGCGGCGTGCGAGTCGCCGGTGAGGGCGTGGAGGATGAGTACGGCGTTCGAGCAGTCGGGGTCCAGCGCGCCGTAGGTCTCGTAGGCGAGCGTCACCGGGCCGAGGGTGTCGCCGCACTCCAGCGGGAGGCCCCCGGGCGGGGCGGCGAAGGTGAACGTTTTCCTCTCCACGATGCCGACTGAATCCGTCCGCATAGCCATAAATGATACCATAGGGGAATCTTGAATCCCACCCGGACTTACCGATGTTCGATACGGTCCGGGCGGCGGGGGAGCGGCCCTACGCCGCGAGACCGGGGGCGGACGGGGAATCAGGCATTGAACAATCCGGCCGCGATCGGATAGTATATGCGG
>CALLYX010000152.1 GCA_937858775.1 uncultured bacterium
CTCCGTAAAGGCTCGATCGCACGCGGCGGAGATCGCCGCGAGTTCCTCCGGCGCGAGATCCCACCCGAGCGCCCCGGCGTTCAAGACCGCCTGCGCGGGCGTCCTCGCCCCCACCAGCGCCGCGGTGATCCCCGGCTGCTGCCGGACCCAGTTTATGGCCACGTGCGCGACCGGGCGGCCGCGCCGCCCGGCGATCCCGCGCATTGCCGCCAGGATCCCCGCCGCCCGGCTCCAGTGCGGCTCGCGGTAGAACGGATAGAAGAAGCTGCGGCAATCCGAGCCGGGAAAAGAGGGCGGCTCGGCGTACTTCCCGGTGAGAATACCGCCCCCGAGCGTGCCGTAGCTGATGACGCCGACGGAGCGGTCCCGGCAGAACGGGAGGAGATCCGCCTCGATCCCCCTCTGTAGAATGGAGTACGGGGGTTGAAGCGAGACGACCGGCGCGGCGGCGAGCGCCCGCGCGAGAAGCGCCTTGTCGAAGTTCGAGACCCCGATGGCGCGTATCTTGCCCTCGTCGCGCATCGCGGCCATCTCGGCCATCGTGTCCTCGATCGGCGTGTCCGGGTCCGGCCAGTGACACTGGTAAAGGTCTATCGCCTCCACCCCGAGCCGCCCGAGCGACGCCTCGAGTTCCTTCCGTATCTCCCCCGGCCTCAGGACATGCAGGAATGTCTCCCCCGCGGCGTGGAGGCCGCACTTCGTGGCGATCACCACCCGGTCGCGCCTGCCGCGTATCGCCTTCCCGACGACCTCTTCCGCGCGCCCCTTCCCGTACGCCGGGGCGGTGTCGATCAGGTTCACGCCGGCGTCGATGGCCGCGTGGATCGCCGCGATCGACTGCCTGTCGTCGGCCTCCCCCCAATGCCCACCCCCCAGCGCCCAGGTGCCGAACCCGATCCGCGACACCTCGATCCCGCTCGTTCCCAGCGTGCGATATCTCATCTCTCCGTCTCCTGCGAGGCGACCCCGGGGGCGACTATAGCACGCCCGCCCCCCCCGCTTCAACCCGGCGCGGCGCGCGCCGGACGCGTAAATCTGTCTGGACGGCCCCCCGGCGTGTACTATACTACGGGCCGAACGCGGGGGGGCCGCCGCCGCCCACGCGGCGGGCCGGGCGGCAAGCCGTTCCTCGGCGGGAGCTGGGGGTGGAAGGAGAGATGAAAGGGCACCTCGAATGCCAGCCGTGCCTCCTGAGGCAGGCCCTCGATGTCGCGCGCCTCGTCAGCGACGACGAGGCGGCGCACGCCCGCGTCCTGCGGCGGGTCCTGCGCGTCCTCGCAAGGACCGACTACCGCCTCCCGCCGCCGATGATCGCCTACTACGTGTACCGGGCCCTCGCCAAGGCCACACGGTGCGGCGACCCGTACCTACAGGCGAAGGAGCGCAGCAACGGGATGGCGCTCGAATGCGCCGCCTGGGCGCGGGAGGTGATCGGCCGATCGAGGTCGCCGCTCGACACCGCCCTGAAGCTGGCGGCCGCCGCCAACGTCGTGGATTTCGGGGTGGGGGTCAGGTTCGACCTGAAGGAGTCGCTGCGGCACGTACTGGAGAAGGGGCTCCGCCTCGACGACAGCGCGGCGTTCAAGGAGGCGCTCGCGCGCGCGCGGACGCTCCTCTACATCGGGGACAACGCGGGCGAGATCGTCTTCGACAAGCTCCTTATCGAGGCGATCGCCGCGCAATACCCGGCGCTCGCGAGGGTCTTCGCCGTGCGGGGCGGTCCGGTCATCAACGATATCACCGCCCGGGACGCCGAGCGGGTCAACATGGGGGAGGTCGCCGAGGTGGTCTCCACCGGGTACGCCGCCCCCGGCGTCATCCTCAGGCGCTCGTCGAAGAAGTTCCTCCGCGTCTTCGCCGGCGCGGACGTCGTCCTGGCGAAGGGGCAGGGAAACTACGAGTCGCTCTCGACCACGGGCGGAGAGAAGGTCTTCTACCTCCTGCGCGCGAAGTGCGCGGTGATCGCCCGCGAGCTCGACGTCGAGATCGGCCACTTCGTCTTCACCCGCGGCGCGCGTGCCGCCCGCGGCGGATGAGTCCGCGGGAGCCGGGTCGAGGATGCGGCGCGTGGCGGAGTGAAGGCCGGCGCGGCGCCCAAGCGATGCGGGGCCGCGCCGTCACCCGGCGGGGCCCCTGGCCGCGTTCCGGCCCCGCAGGGCCGACCGGAGGGCGGCGAGGTTGCCGCGCATTATCGCCACGTAGGCGCCGGGCGCGTCCGGGCCGCCCGCGAGGGGGTCGATGACGCAGACGGGCCTGCGCGTCTCGGCCGCGATCATGCGCGCGGAGGCCTCGGGGAGGCGCGGGCCGGCCAGCACCAGTTGCGCCCCCGTCCGCCTCGCCAGCTCGATCGCCTCCTCCGCCGTGGCCGCCGTCACGACGTCGAGCCCGCCCTCGCGCGCGAAGCGGGCCGAGGCGCCGTCGAGCGCCACGGCGCGCGCGCCCCGGTACGGATCGAGCGCGCCCCCTATCCTGTCCCGGAGCCGCTCGAGGCGCGCCGCGTACCGTTCGGCGTTCAGGGCGTACCTCTCGCGCCGCGCGGGGTCGAGACGCTCGAGGGCCCCGCGAAGGTTCCGCACCTCCCTTACGGCGTCCCCTGCGCTCATCCAGATCCACGGCAGGCGCTCGTCCTCCTCGCCGCGGCGGGCGATCCCGGCGGCGGTCTCGACGATCGCCAGCCCCGGGAAGCGGATGGCGATCTCGTCGAGGGACGACTCTATCCCCTCGCCGTGCGCGACCAGTATGTCGGAGTTCGCGAGCTCGGCCGGCGCCGAGGCCGAGTGAAGACGGATATACGACACCTCGACGCCCGGAGCCCTTCCCGCCACGTTGAGCGCCATCAGATAGACGGGGTAGGAGAGCGTCGCGATGCGGAGCGGACCGTCCCCGGCCGCCCCCGCCGCCGGGGGAGCGCACGCCAGGGCGATGATCGCCGCGCCGCGGCGGATAGTAGACCTCATGGAGAGAGCGCCCTCGCTGTCCGGCGGGCTGGAGGCCGCCTGCCCCCTTCCGCGACGGCCTCTTTATAGCAACTCCTGCGCGCGACGCAATGAAATTCGGCGATGGAAGCGGGTTGCCGGCTTCCCCGGCCCGCGCCGCCCGCGGCCCCGGGGGGATCCCCGCCCGCACTATCGGGCGGACGCGCCGCAACGTTCCGCGGTCTGTACGGCGAAAAGCGCTTGCAGCGCGGCGAACGCGTGCTACAATGCCCGCGGATCTTTGAAGCAGGTGAGGGAAAGCGGTGAAAAACCGCTGCTGCCCCCGCAACTGTAAGTGGCGCGCACACACGCCGCCCGTCACTGGTTCGGTGTATCGGCAGGGTCGCGGATCGAGGATCGATATCGGACCCAGCGGGTTGCCGTCCCGGGAAGACTGGCGAGCCGGAGAATGCCACGAGCCAGGAGACCTCAGGGAACGACTTCTTCGGGGCAGGAGAAGACCCGTGGGCGTGCCACGGCCGACATCCCCCCCCGGGGGCGTCGGCCGTTTTTTGCAGCGGGGGGCACGAAAGGAGGATGCGATGAGGATCGCGATCTGCGCCGCGGCCGTGGTGGCGGCGGGGTGCGCCGCCGGCGCGTGTGCGGCAGGCATCTCGGTGCCGGGGGGGTTCTCCGCGTCGGCGACGGGGTGGAACTTCATGGGCGGCTTCGACTACCTCCCGAACGGGGATATCATCGGGATGCACGCTGACCCGCTCCTGGCCGAGAACTCCTGGATCGGCGTCGCCGACGCGAACGGGGACGGGATCCCGGCGTCCGTGGAGAAGGTGTACGACTTCGGCATGGCGGAGTGGGCGGGATTCGTGAAGGTGAGCCCGCGCGGAACGACCGCGGTCTTCTGCGAGAGCACGAATTACAAGCTATACGCGATGGACCTGGACAATAATTACTCCGTGCAGGAGATCATCCCCGACGGGGGGACGTTCGACGGGGCGTTCGATCTCGCATTCGCCGGCGAGACGTCGTGCTACGTGAGCGCGAATCCTGGATGGTCAAAGACGAACGAGATCCTGCACCTCGACATCGTGACGGGAAAAGTGAAGAAGGTAGCATCCATCCCGGACACCTATTCGGGGCCTGTCGACACTGACGACGAGGGGAATCTCTACTATGTCTCGGGGAAGGCCCACTACCCGGTCGAAAAAGGCGACTTCACGCTCCTCAAATTCGACGCGGCGAAGCTCGCGGAGGCGCTTGAGGACGGCCGGGTTCTCGCACGGGGCGACGCGACGACCGTCGCGATGGGGCTTGACGGCGGCTACGACGTCGCATGGCACGCCTCTTCAGGGGACCTGTTTGTTTCGGACTGCAACCACGGCACCATCGTCAGGATTCCGGCGGAGGGGGTTCCGGCGGAGTTCGCCTCCCTCCCGGGCGAGGACGGCGAGGGTTTCAGGGTGGTCGCCTTCTTCGACGGGGGCAAGGCGTTCGCGCGGGGCGAGAGGAGCGGCTGCACGCTCGCGACCGATTACCTGCCGATCGCGGGGAATCAGGGGCTCGACGTCTACCGCATCTCTCCCCCGCCCCCGTTTGTGAACGCTGTGGTGAGCTCGAAGCGGCCCGCCGCGGGTTCGCGCCTTGCCCTCACCGTGACGGCGCAGCCGCAGGGGACACGGTTCGACGGATATATCGTGCTCCTAGGGCCGGGCGGCGCCGCCTACTCCGTGACGGGGAGGGGGCTCGTTCCGGGCGTGGCGCCGTACGTTTCCGCCGTCCGCGGGCTTGCGACCGTGTTCAAGGAGAGGGTCCTCGACATGACGGTCCCGTCCGGCGCCGCCGAGGGCAAGTGGAAGATCTACGCGGGATTGATGCGGGCGGGCGCCAAGCCCGACACGGGCGCCGCCCTCGCCCTGGACGAGTTGGAAGTGGAGGTCGTGGGCAAATAGGGGCGCGCTTCCCCCTCCGGGGCGGATGACACGGGATGCAGGAAGAAGGCCCCGCTGGACGCCCGTCAGCGGGGCTTCTCCCACAGGTCGAGGTAGCGCCGCGTCTCCGCAACGCTTTCCGACGACGGCTTCGACTCGGGATGAGGCGTGGCGCCGGGCCGGCCGCGGCCCGGAAGCCCCTTCCACGACTTCAGGAACTCCCGCGACCCGACGAGCCTCGCGCCGTACGAGCGCACGCGGCCGCCGACCGAGCGGTCGTCCGTGATCACGGTGATCGACGACCGGCGCGGCGACTCCTCGACGATCCTGACGATCTGCTCGTCCGCGCTCGGCGCGTAGCGGACCTTCAAATTCGGAAGGATCCGCCGCATATCCCCCCCCGCGCTGCTGTCCCAGACCATCGTAACGAGGATCCTCTTCCGGCAGTAGTAGGCCGCCAGCGCCCTCGTGAGCATCTCGCGCTCGCGGTCGCCGGCCCCGCCGTACGCCTTGTACGCCAGGTTGCACCCGTCTATGACGATCAGCTCCACCGCCGCCCCTCCCGCTCCGGACAGTATAACGCATCGGGCCCGCGGGAAGAACTCCGCCGCGGCCATGGTCCTTGCCCGCGACCGTCCGCGGGCGGTATAATGGTTTCCCGGAGGGTGCGGCGCCCCCGCGCGGCCGCTCCCGCAAAATCGGGCGGAAGGGAGAAGAGATGACATCCATCGAACGCGTCAGCGCTCTCCAGATACTTGATTCGCGCGGCAATCCGACGATCGAGGTCGAGGTCGCGCTCGAGAGCGGCGCGACCGGCAGGGCGGCGGTGCCCTCCGGCGCCTCCACCGGGGAACACGAGGCGCTCGAGCTCCGCGACGGCAACAAGGCGCGCTACGGCGGGAAGGGGGTGGCGCAGGCGGTGCATAACGTGGAGGAGATCATCGCCCCGGAACTCGCCGGCATGGACGCGGCCGACCAGGGGGGGATCGACCGTGCCATGATCGCCCTCGACGGCACCCCCAACAAGAGCCGCCTCGGGGCGAACGCCATTCTCGGCGTCTCCCTGGCCGCGGCGAAAGCCTCCGCGAACCATTACGGCCTTCCGCTCTTCCGCTACCTCGGGGGGGCGGGCGCCCGTCTTCTCCCCGTCCCGATGATGAACATCGTGAACGGCGGGGAGCACGCGGACAACAGCCTCGACCTCCAGGAGTTCATGATCATGCCCCTCGGCGCCGAGACGTTTTCGGAGGGGCTGAGGATGGGCGTCGAGGTCTTCCACGCCCTCAAGGGGATCCTGAAGGGGCGCGGCCTCGCCACCTCCGTCGGCGACGAGGGCGGCTTCGCCCCCGACCTTCCGAACAACGAGGAGGCGCTTAAGGCGATCATGGCCGCGATCGCCCAGGCCGGTTACAAGCCGGGCCGGGATGTCTTCATAGCACTCGACCCCGCGGCGAGCACCTTCTACGCCGATGGGAAATACCGGCTCGAGTCGGAGCGCCGCGAGCTCACCTCGGACGAGATGATCGACTATTACGAGGATTGGGCCTCCCGCTACCCGATCCGCTCCATCGAGGACGGCCTCGCCGAGGACGACTGGGACGGCTGGCGAAAGCTCACCGAGCGGCTGGGGAAGGGGATCCAGCTCGTCGGCGACGACATCTTCGTCACAAACCCCGGGCGGCTCCGCCGGGGCATCGAGAAGGGGATCGCCAACTCGATCCTCGTCAAACTGAACCAGGTCGGCACCCTCAGCGAGACCCTCGAGGCGATCGACATCGCCCGGCGCGCCGGCTACTCCGCGGTCATCAGCCACCGCTCGGGCGAGACGGAGGACTCGACCATCGCCGACCTCGCCGTCGCCGTCAACGCCGGCCAGATCAAGACCGGGTCGCTCTGCCGCAGCGACCGGGTGGCGAAATACAACCAGCTCCTGCGCATCGAGCGCGCGCTGGGCGCGGGCGCCGTCTACGGGGAGGGGCTGTGAGGGGAAAGGCAGCGCGCGGCTCGCGCATTCCGGCATACGCCGCACTGCTGGCCGTCGCCATGGGCCTCGGCTTTTACTTTTTCCTGATGCCGCTCCTGGCGAAAAAGGGCGTCTTCCGCGCCCGCCTCTCGGACCTCGGCCGGGAGATCTCCGCCGAGCAGGAGGCGCACCAGAAGCTCCAGAGAGAGCGCCGGATGCTCGAGGAGAACGATCCTACATACCTGGAGAAATACGCCCGCGACAACTTCGGCTGGGCGCGGGAGGGCGAGATCGTGTACAAGATCGACAAGGCGAAGTAACGCCCCGCACCCCCGGACCTGTCCATGAACGCGCCGTCAGGCCATCGGCCCATCGACGAAAAGCTGTACGGCTGCATGATGGACTTCGTCCACCGCACCGTCTCCCTCCGCAGGGCCTGGGTCCTCTACGGGCGCGGCAACGTGATGCTCGAGGAGAACCTCAGGAACTGGCGCGCGGCGTCGGATATTCTCCTGGAGGGCCGGGAGTACATCGAGATCACCACCGCCGGCAACAAGCTCTTCTTCGGCGACACGCTCCTCGGCACCGAATCCCCCTTCGTGCGCGAGCTCGTCGAGACCCTCCGCCGCCTCGTCATCCGACGCCTCACCCTCCTCAAGGGGATCGAGGGAGAGGAGCTCTACCAGTTGATGGATATGCTGTCGCAGGAGAGCCGGGCGCTCCTCGTGAGGGGCGGGCCCGTCGCCGTCCTCGGCGAGGCGGGCGTCAAGAAGGCCCGCGTCATCGAGAACGTCTACATGAAGCGCGTGGGGCAGACGGGGGAGATCGTCCTGGACGAGGGGAAACTCACACTGGAGGACCTGAACTTCATCAGGGGGCAGCTGAAGAACATGCTCTCCCTCGCCCGGGAGGGGTTTGAACTGCGGTCGGAGGAGCGGGGCCTGCTCGCCGAGGTCGCCGGGCACCCGACGTTCATGGGCGAGCTCCTGGCCGAGATGACCGGCGCCGAACCGGGCGCCCCCCCGCCGGACCCCAGGGCCCAGGGGGAGGAGATCGCCGAGATGCTCGACGCCCTCGTCAAGGAGCTGCGCAGGGGGGGGATTTGCGACGAGGAGACCTTGCGGAAGATGGCTTCGAGCGTCATAGGGGCGCTGGACGAGCCGACCCGCCTGGAGACCCTCGCCGCCGAGTTCGAGACGGCCGGCCAGGTCGCCCCGATGCTCGACGACGAGGCGTTCAACTGCTCCATCGCGCAGATCGGCCGCTTCATCGTCGCCATGTTCCGGCGCGACCCGGGCGAGGGCAAACGGGCGTCGTCGCTGCTGCGGCGGCTCATCCCG
>CALLYX010000153.1 GCA_937858775.1 uncultured bacterium
GTTTCCACCCGCTGCAGCCGGCGCGCGAGGCCGTTTTCTGGCCGAAATGGCGAAAATGCAGGCCACGGTTATTCTGTACGAATCGCCAAAGCGCGTTAGCAAATTATTAGAGGAAATGAAGCTACACTTTGGAGAGTCGCGGCAAACAGTTGTGTGCCGGGAACTGACCAAACGGTTTGAAGAGGTGACGCGCGGTTCCTTGGCAGAGGTGGCCGCAGTCTATGCAGATCGTGTGGTGAAAGGCGAGATTGTGGTGCTTGTGGACCGTGCTGCGGCGCAAAAAGCCAGCGCGGAAACTTTGGAAGAGGCTTTGCTGATCGCACTTGAAACACTTTCGGTTAAGGACGCGGCGGCTTTGGTCGTACAGCCCGGCAATGCTCAGGCCCACACCGGCCGGCGCCTCGCCGGCAACCGACGCGCAGCCCGCCGCGACCGCGGGGGCGTTCATCCTCCCCCTGGACGCCGGACCGGAGGGCCCCCTCGAGCCCCCCCCGACGGTCACGCGCGAGGCGTTCCTCAGGTCCGCCGCCCGCCGCACTGTGCTGCGGATCGGGATGGTCGACACGATCGCCTACGCCCTCCGGAAGAACTCCGAGATCAAGATCGCGCGCATCGAGCCCAAGCTCAGGGCGGACGACGTGCGCGTCGCCCGCTCCGCCTTCGAGCCGACGCTCAAGGCCGACTACCTGCTCCACGACAACACCCAGGAGAGCTCGAGCGCCTTCTACCCGGGCGCGCAGAAGAGCCGCGAGATGACGTACGATGCGGGGGTCGAAGGGAAGCTCGTCACGGGAACCCGGTACCGGCTCGACTTCCTCAACGAGCGGTACCGCTCCAACTCCGGCATTCAGGAGATAAACCCTTATTTCACGACCGAACCGCTCGTCACCGTCACCCAGCCGCTGCTGCGCGGTTTCGGCGTAACCGTCAACCGCGCCGACATCATCATCGCCCGCAACAACACACGCCGTTCCGTGGAGGCGTTCAAGGCGGAGGCGATGGACGCCATCAGCCAGGCGAAGGGCGCCTACTTCAACTACGCCTACGCGATCGAGGCCAACGTGATAGCCAGGCGCTTCCTCGACTTCGCCCGGGAGCTCGTCGAGATCAACAGCGCCCGCTTCGCAAAGGGCCTCGCGAGCTCCGTGGACCTCCTCGAGTCCGAGGCGGCCGTGGCGGAGCGGGAGAAGCTCCTCCTCGACGCGGAGTACGGCCTCAAGACCGCCGAGGACAAGCTCAAGTACGTCACCAACCTCGTGGACGACCCGGAGGCGTGGAACGCCGAGATCGAGCTCCTGGACACGCCCTCCTTCGCCGTGCGGGAGACGGACCTGGTGCAGTCCATCATGGACGCCTTCGAGAACCGCCCCGACTACCGCGCGAAGCTCATCGACCTCAAGAGCAGGGATATCGCCATCGCGGTGAAGAAGAACGCCCTCTTCCCCACGCTGGACGCCGTCGCCAGCTTCGGCCTGAACGGCCTCGGGGAGCAGTGGGGCGGGGCGATCCAGGGCGCCCACTGGACGTACAGGGACTGGTCCGTGGGGGGGACGATGACGATCCCATGGGGGATGGGGGACAGGGCGCGCTACGACCAGTCGAAGCTGGAAAAGGCGCGCGCCATCCTCGAGCTCGAACGGATGGAGGAACGGATCATCCTGGCGGTGCGGGAGAAGGTGCGCGCGGTGGACCTTCAATTCCGCCAGGAGCACGCCTCGCGGGTGGCCCGCGATAAGGAGGCGGAGAACTACGCCGCGCAGAAGGAGCGCCTCGCCGCCGGGCAGGTCAGCACGCACGACATGCTCGACTACCAGACACGCTACTCCAAGGCGGAGCTCGACCTGACGCAGTCTATGATCAACTACAACATCGCGCTCGTCGACCTCGACAGGGAGGTCGGGCTGACGCTCGCGCGCAACAACGTAAAACTGGAGGAGTGACCATGCGCCGATACAGGGCGCTTTCGATACTTCTGCTCGCCGCCTGCGCGCTCCCGTCCTGCGGGAAGAGGCCGGAGAAGAAGAGGGAGATGATCCCGATCAGGGCCATGCGCGTCCCCCTCGCGACCATCTCGCGGACGCTCGACTACGCCGGCACGATCGAGGCCTGGGACAGGGCCGACGTCTTCCCCAAGGTCAGCGGCAAGATCCTCGAGAAGCTCAAGGAGGACGGCGCCCCGGTCGCCAAGGGCGAGACCATCGCCACCATCGACCGCGACGAGGTGGGGTTCAAGTTCGAGAAGGCGCCGGTGGAGAGCCCCCTCACCGGCCTCATCGGGCGCGTCTACGTGGACAAGGGGACGAACGTCAGCGCGCAGACCGTCATCGCCGTCGTGGTGGACATCGACAGGGTCAAGGTGCGCCTCGACGTCCCGGAGAGATACCTCCCGAGGGTCTCCGTCGGCCAGACGGCCGGCATCGGCGTCGAGGCCTACCCGGGGGAGGCGTTCATCGGAACCGTTTCCCTGATAAGCCCCGTCGTGGAGACCGAGACGCGCGCCGCGTCGGTCGAGATCGCGATCCCCAACCCCGATCACCGCCTCAAGCCGGGGATGTTCGCCGGCGTCCGGCTCGTCCTCGAGAGCCACGTGGGCGTCCCCGCCGTGATGCAGGAGGCGATCATCGGGCGGGAGCCCGGCGCCTGCGTGTTCGTCGTCAACGGCGGCGTCGCCCATCTGAGGGACGTGGATCTCGGCCTGCGCGAGAACGACCTCGTCGAGGTGACGAAGGGGTTGAAGGGGGGCGACCTGGTCGCCGTCATGGGGCAGGAGCGGCTCCGGGACGGATCCGCCATAAGCGTGGAAGTCGACGAGGCGGCGCCCTCCCCCGCGGCGCGGGGGGGGCCGGCCCGGCCGAAGGAATGACGGCATGAGCCTTCCGGAATTCGGCGTGCGCCGCCCGGTCACGAACCTGATGATCTTCTCGGGGATCATCGTCATCGCCCTCTACTCGCTGATGAACCTGGGCGTCGACCTCATGCCCGAGATCGAGCCCCCGGCCATCACCGTCATCTCCGCCTACCACGGCGCCAACCCGGAGGACGTCGAATCGAAGGTGACGGAGCCGCTCGAGAACCAGCTCGCCACGACCCCGGGCCTCGACAAGATCTACGCCCGATGCCTCGAGGGGCTCTCCCTCATCACGCTGAAATTCAACTGGGGGACGAACCTCGACGAGGCCTCCAACGACATCCGCGACCGGATCGACCGCGCCAAGAAATACCTCCCCGACATCCCGGACGAGATGGACAACCCGTTCATCTTCAAGTTCAACACCGCGATGATCCCGATCCTCTTCATCGGTTTCAGCGCCGACCGCTCCTACCCGGACCTGTACGACATGATCGACAAGCGGATCGTGGACGAGCTGAAGCAGATCCCGGGCGTCGGGACCGTCACCCTCCAGGGCGGGCTTGCGCGCCAGATAAACATCTGGATCGACCGGAAGCGCCTGGAGGCGTACGGCTTCTCGATCCTCGAGGTCGAGGAGACCCTCAAGAAGGAGAACTTCACCCAGCCGGCGGGAAGCGTCAAGTACGGCTACACCGACTACCTCGTCCGCGTCCCCGGGGAGTTCGCCACGCCCGCCGAGATCAACACCGTAATCCTCGGGACGCGCAAGGACAAGCTGATCTACCTCAAGGACGTCGCGCGCGTGGAGGACGGTTTCAAAGAGGTGACGAGCGACGTCAGGATCAACCGCCACCCCGGGTTGATGATGATCGTCCAGAAACAGATCGGCTCCAACAGCGTCCAGGTCGCCGGGCGGGCCAAGAAGAGGCTCGCGGCCCTCGCGGACAACCTTCCCGAGGACGTGCGGATGACCATTATCATGGACACCTCGCACGACATCATCAGCTCCCTCAACTCCCTCAAGAGCACCGTGTGGCAGGGCGGCTTCTTCGTCATCCTCGTGGTCTGGTTCTTCCTCCGCCGATTCATACCGAGCCTCATCATCGCCCTCACCCTCCCCTTCTCCCTCCTCATCGCCTTCATCTACCTCTTCCTTACGGGGCGGACGATCAACATCGTCAGCCTCTCCTCACTCACCATCGCAATCGGGATGGTGGTGGACAACGCCATCGTGATCGTGGACAACATCTACCGCCAGATGGAGCGGGGGCGGCGCCCCAGGGAGGCGGCGATTTTCGGGGCGAACGAGATGTTTCTCTCCGTGGCCGCCTCGACCGCAACGACCGTCGTCGTCTTCCTCCCGATGCTCTTCATCTCCGGAATCGTCGGGATCTGGTTCGGCGAGCTGGCCATCACCATCACCGTCACGCTCGCCGCCTCCCTTTTCACGGCCGTGACGTTCAGCCCCATGCTCTGCTCGAGGCTTTTGACGGTCCGGCCCCGGTCGCGGCACCCCGCCGGGGCGGCGCTCCTCGGCCGCTTCTACGACCTTTCGGAGCGCTGGTTCACCGCGTGGGAGAACGGCTACGCGAGGGCGCTCGCCTGGTGCCTCGCGCGCCGAAGGAAGGCCCTCTCGGGCTTCACTGGCGTCTTCCTCGCGGGCCTCTGCCTCATCCCGTTCGTCGGCTACGAGTTCGCCCCCGAAAACGACCAGGGCGACATCCGCGCGACGCTCCAGCTCCCCCTCGGGACGCGGATCGAGGAGACGGCGAAGGTGGGCAGGCGGGTGGAGGAGATCATCCACCGGAACGTGCCGGAGGCGCGCGCCTTCTTCATCCGGAGCGGGCTCTCGTCGGACGTCGGGGCGATCTTCGGGGGGGCATCGGGCTCGAACATAATCACCGTCGGCGTCAAGTGCGTCCCGAAGACCGAGCGAAGGCGCCCGATCCAGGAGATCGCCGACGCGGTCCGCGCGGAGGCGGACAAGATCCCGGGGATCGTCAAGACGGATTTCACCATCGGGAATCCGATCGGCCGCGCCATCTCCGGGACGGGGGGGAAGCAGATCCAGGTGGAGGTCATCGGGCATTCGTTCGCCGATACCGGCGTCGTCGCGGAGCAGATCAAGGCGGTCATGGAGAATGTGGCGGGGGCGGTGGACATCAGCATCTCGCGCGAGCTCAAGCGGCCCGAGCTCCGCATCGAGGTGAACCGCGAAAAGGCGGCCGCCCTCGGGCTCAACATGCGCACGGTCGCCGACACGATCAAGACCTATATCGAGGGGGAGTCCGCAACGAGGTACCGCGAGGCGGGCGACACTTACGACATCTACGTTCGCCTCGACGAACCGTCCCGCTCCACCCGCGAGGACATCGAGGCCCTCGTAATCGTCTCCCCGTTCACGAAGAAACAGATAAAGCTGGCGAATATCGCGAGGATATACGAGACGGCCGGCCCCCTCGAGATCGAGCGGAAGAACCGCGAGCGCGTCGTGCGGGTGGAGTGCAACACCCTCAACCGCTCCACCGGGAAGGTGAGCGACGACATCATGGCGGGGATGAAAAAGATCGTCCTCCCGGCCGGAGTCACGCTCAACTTCGGCGGCCAGGCGGAGGAGCAATCGGAGGCGTTCCTGAACCTGACTTATCTCCTCATCCTCGGGACCCTCCTCGTCTACATGGTGATGGCGGCGCAGTTCGAGTCGCTGCTCGACCCGTTCGTCGTAATGTTCGCCGTCCCGTTCACCTTCACCGGCGCCATCCTGGCGTTCTGCCTCACCGGCACCACCCTCAACGTCATGTCGTTCCTCGCCATGGTGATGCTGATGGGGATCGTGGTGAACAACGCGATCGTCCTGGTGAGCTACATCATCATCCTCCGCGCGCGGGGCCACTCGATGGTGCAGGCGATCACGATGGCGGGGAAGGACCGGCTCCGCCCCGTCCTCTCGACGACCATCACGACGCTCGTGGGGCTCCTCCCCCTCGCCATTTCCCGCGGGGAGGGCTCCGAGACTTGGCAGCCCCTCGGGATCACCATGATCGGGGGCCTGGCCGTTTCGACGCTCATCACGATGCTGTTCGTCCCGACGCTCTACGCGGTCTTCGAGACGCACCTGAAGAAGAGGGATGAGAAGCGGAGGAGAAGGACCTGTCCGGTCCCGGACGCGGGGGGAGGCGCCGCGCGATGAAGATGGTTATGATCTGCTACAACGAGGCGATCGACGACGAGATGATGGAGACGCTCGAGGCGTGCGCGGCCGCGAACTACACGAAGATCATGGGGGCCTTCGGTAAGGGCGGCGGCTCGGGGACGCACCTCGGGAACGACATCTGGCCCGGGAGGAACAACATCCTCTTCGTCGCCTGCGGCGGGAAGGAGGCGGGGCGGCTCCTCGCGGGCGTGGCGGCGCTCCGCGCGGAGTTCAGGGCCGAGGGGATCAAGGCGTTCTGCTGGGGGTTGGACGCGGCGACGGAATGACGCGGCCCATGCCCGGCGGCCCGGCCTTGGCGCCGCCGCGGGGCGCGGGGTCAGACCGTCTGCTTCGAGATCAGGACCTGGATCCGGTCGCCCACGTTCTCTATCTCGTCGGCGATCTCGGAGATCATCTTGATCAGCTCCCCGATGATGATCTTCTCCGCGAGCGGGATCCCGCTCTCATGGAAGAGGTATTTCAGCAGCTTGAACTCGATGGCGTCCGCCGCCTGTTCGCGCGTGGAGATCTCCTGGATGAGCGCCATCGATTTCGGCTTGTCCAGCATCGGCCCCTCGACGAGCTTCACCAGCGGCTCCATCGTCGCCACCACCCGCGAGGCCAGCCCCTTGACGTCCGCGTGCATCTCCGGCGGGATATTCGGCTCCTGTATCACCATCGTCTGCGTCACCATCTTCGCCCCGTTGGCGATATTGTCGATCATCTCCACGATCCCGATGTAATCCTCGCGGATGAACGGAAGGAACGCCCCGTCGGCGAGCTTGGAGATGATGTCGCGCCGGATTTCGTCCGCCTCGTGCTCCTTCTCATGCAGGTTGTAGGAGCTGACGTTCGCCTCCTCCCTCTTCCCCTCCAGGTGCAGCCCGATCGTCTTCTCCAGGAGGACGAGGCACTCCTTGATCTTGTCGACATGCTTCTGCATGAACTC
>CALLYX010000154.1 GCA_937858775.1 uncultured bacterium
TCCATGAGCGACTCGAAGGCCTTACCGTCCACGGAGAGCCCCTCCTCCCGGGCGATCAGTGCGGTCAGGTCCGCAGGGAACCCGTAGGTGTCGTAGAGCTTGAAGACGTCCTCTCCCCGTATGGCCCCCTCGCCGCGTTCCCGCGTGCGGCGCACCACCTCGCCGAGGAGTTCCAGGCCGAAGGTGAGCGTGTTATTGAACCGCTCCTCCTCGGAGAGAACGACCCTTTCGACGTGCTCGCGGTGCAGGCGGAGCTCCGGATAGGTCCCTCCCATCGTGTCCGCCACCACCGGGACCAGCGCGTGGAGAAACGGCTGTTCGATCCCGAGTGTGCGCCCGTAGCGCACCGCGCGCCGCAGGATCATCCGCAGGACGTAGCCCCGCCCGTCGTTCGACGGCAGCGCCCCGTCGGCGATGGCGAAACTCAAGGCGCGGGCGTGGTCGGAGATCGCCCTGAAGGCCGCGGCGCTCGGGGAGCCGGGATCGAACCTCTTCCCCGACGCCTCCTCGACCGCCGCGATGATCGGGACGAAGAGATCCGTAGCGTAGTTTGAGTCCACCCCCTGCAGCACAGCCGCCACCCTCTCGAAGCCCATTCCCGTGTCGACGTGTCTCTTGGGCAGCTCGCGTAGCGCGCCGCCCTCGTCGCGATTGTACTGGATGAAGACGAGGTTCCAGATCTCTATGAACCTCCCGCAGTCGCCATTGACCTCGCAGCGGTGCGCGGGCTGGCCCCTCCTCCGGCAATGCCGCTCCCCCATGTCGATGTGGATCTCGGAGCAGGGGCCGCACGGCCCGGTCTCCGCCATCTCCCAGAAGTTTTCCTTCTCCCCGAAGCGCAGGGCGCCGCCCGCCGCGGTTCCGATCGTCTCCCCCCAGATCCGCGCCGACTCGTCGTCCTTCTCGAAGACGGTAGCGCGGAGGCGGCCGGGCGGGATCTTCCATTCGCGGGTGAGCAGGCGCCATGCCCACTCGATCGCCTCGCGCTTGTAGTAGTCGCCGAAAGACCAGTTCCCAAGCATCTCGAAGAAGGTGTGGTGGTAGGTGTCGGCCCCTACGTCCTCCAGGTCGTTGTGCTTGCCCGATACCCGCATGCACTTCTGGGAGTTGACGGCCCGCGAGTACTCCCTTTTCCCGGCGCCGAGGAAGACGTCCTTGAACTGGTTCATCCCGGCGTTCGTGAAAAGGAGCGTAGGGTCGTCGGCCGGCACCAGCGGGGCGCTCGGGACGTGACGGTGCCCGAGGGCCTTGAAATAATCTATGAAGTGAGCGCGAATCTCGTCAGATCTCATCCCTGCACATCCCGTGATGAGGGCGCCGGGCGAAAGCGGCGTAGCGCCGCCGTTCCAGGCGGAACGAGCCGCCTGCCGCCGCGATCAACACGCCGTTCGCACGACCGCCCCGCCTGCAGCGCCCGCCCATCACTCCGGCCCGCGCGCGGGCGGATAGCCGTCATCCGGGGGCGGCGCCGTCGCGTCGATGACCTTACGTATGAAATCGTAGTCGAATCCCCTGCGGAGAAGCAGGCCCTGCACTTTCGGTCTCAGCCGCGCCGTCTCCCCTTCCCCCCCCCGGCGCATCTTCCGGCGCGCGAGGGCGCACGCCTCTTCGAAAAGGTCCCTCCCAGCCAGCCCCTCCGCCACCGCCTCCTCCGCGATCGACCGGCTGATCCCCTTCCCCTGCAACTCCCGCTTCAGCATCGAAGGGCTCCGGCATTTTCCGCCCGCCCGCGACTTGATCCAGTCGAGCGCGAACTTGCGATCGTCGAGATACCCGATCTCCCTGAGCCTTGCGCACACCCGGCCCGCGACCTCCGTTCCGACCCCTTTCTCCAGGAGGCGCTTCTCCATCTCCCGTTCCGTGCGGCTGCGGAAACCGAGAAGCGTCAGGGCGACGTCCATCGCCTTCGGGTAGCCGATCTCTCCGCCGCCGGACCCTCCCGCGCCGCTCTTTCTCCTCATCGCCGCCGGCCCGATCTCGCGCCGCGCGCGCACTCTGCCCGGAGATCGTCCAGCCTCTCCATGATGAAGTCGACCGGTATCGCGAACCCGACGCCGGTGGAGGCGCCCGAGGAGGTGACGATGAGCGTGTTCAGGCCGATCACCCGCCCGGTCAGGTCGACCAGCGGACCGCCGTTGTTGCCTATGTTGATAGCCGCGTCGGTCTGTATCAGGTCTCGGTAGTACCGACCCCGTTCTACCCTGATATCGCGCCGCAATCCGCTGATCACCCCGAACGTCACCGATGGCTGCGCGCTCTTCGACGCCGTGCCGAACGGGTTGCCGAAGGCGAGCACGATCTGGCCGACGCGCAATCCCTCCGACTCGCCCAACTCCGCCACGGGCAGCCCGCGCGCCTCGATCCGGATGAGGGCCAGATCCCCTTCGCGGTCCACGGCGCAGACCGCCGCCCCGGCCTGCCTGCCGTCGGGGAGGACGACGGCTATCTCCTGCGCCGAGCTCACCACGTGGGCGTTGGTCAGCGCGTATCCGCCCGGGTCAAAGATCACCCCCGAGCCGATCCCCTCCCGCTCGGCAACGAAATCGCCCCCGCCGAAGAAGAAGTTGAAGAGGGGATCCCTCATCCGCGCGCGCACCATCTTCCGCTCGATCGTGTTGATCGCCACGACCGAGGGGCCGACCCTCTCTACGATCGAGTCTATCGCCAACGCCGGGGGGGGCGGCCCCTTGCGCCTGCGCGACCGGTTCCCGCCCGCCCCGGGCCGGTAATAGGCCACCGCGACCACGAGGGCGGAGGCGCAGAGCACCATCAGGGCGAGCGTCAGCAGATAGCGCTTCATTTCAGGTCGAGTTTTTTCTTGATCGCGTCCGTGATCTCCTTCGACAGCTTCTGGTTCCCCTTCAGGGCGACGCGCGCGGCCTCCCTGCCCTGGCCCAGCTTCTCCCCGCCATACACGAACCACGCGCCCTTCTTTTCCACTATCCCGTGTTCGACGCCGACGTCAATGATCGTTCCCTCGCGGGAGATCCCCTCGTCGAAGTAGATGTCGAACTCGCCGCTTCGGAACGGGGGCGCCATCTTGTTCTTCACCACCTTCACCCGCACGCGGTTGCCGAACACCTGGCCCTGCGCGTTCTTGAAGCTCTCGATCCTGCGCACGTCGAGGCGCACTGACGAGTAGAACTTGAGCGCCCTCCCCCCGGGGGTCGTCTCGGGGTTGCCGAACATGACCCCGATCTTCTCGCGTATCTGGTTGATGAAAATGCAGCATGTCTTGGATTGATTGATGATCGCCGTGAGCTTCCTCAGCGCCTGGGACATCAGCCGCGCCTGGAGCCCGACGTGCGAGTCGCCCATCTCGCCCTCGATCTCGGCCTTCGGGACGAGCGCCGCCACGGTGTCCACCACTATGATGTCCACCGCGTTGCTTCGTACGAGGACCTCGGCGATGTTGAGCGCCTCCTCGCCGCATCCCGGCTGGGAGACGAGGAGATTGTCAAGGTTGATTCCGAGCTTCTGCGCGTAAGCTGCGTCAAAGGCATGCTCGGCGTCGATGAACGCCGCCGTCCCGCCCGCCCGCTGGGCGTTCGCGGCGATGGTCAGCGCCAGGGTGGTCTTCCCGGATGATTCAGGGCCGAAGATCTCTATGATCCTCCCCCGCGGCACGCCTCCTATCCCGAGCGCGATATCGACGGTAAGCGCGCCGGTGGAGATGGACGGGACACTCACCTTTGCGGCCTGGCTGCCGAGCTTCATGATGGCCCCCTGGCCGAACTGTTTCTCTATTTGGGAAAGCGCGATCTCGAGCGACTTCCCCCTCCCGTCGTCCGGTTTCGCTTCCCTGATCTCCGGCTTGGCTGCCATGGCACCCCTCCTCCCCCCGCGCGGTTCGGTTCATTTGCCGCACAATCGGGCGCATTATAACAAAACCGCCTCCCCCCCGATATTGAATGTTGATCTCCGGAGACGGTTTGCCCCGGCCCGGCGCGATTCAACGGCCCCCCGCCCCGACCTGGACGAGGCGTCCCGCCCTCAGCCGCTTTCGTCCTCTTTGTCCGCCGCGTACGACTGTTCAGTACGCTTTTCCCCAAACGGCGGGCCTTCCCCCGGGGGATCGGCTTCCCGCGCCCCGCCCGGGTGCCTGAAACCCACCCCCCACACCCATATTAGTCGCGGGAGGAGGGAAATAGTTACACGATATTTTTCCCTTTTCAGACGGCCCGCAGCCGCACTCCATCTCTTCGCCGGCAGCAGCACGGAGAAGGGCGCCGGCCGGTCACGGACCGCGCGGGGATGCCCATATTCCGGATATCGCGATGCCGCCTTTTTGCAGCGGCGCCGCGCGCCCTAGTGCGCGGCTTCCGCGAAAGGTCGGGCGGCGTGCCGGATGAGTCCGCGGGCGGTGACGGGCACCCGGGGGAACGACAAGGGGGGGAGCGAGCGGCCTCATCCGCCGAGCGGCGCCCGCCCCAGAACGGTGTACACGGGACCCGACGGGGCGAGGTCGCTCCGGATAAGGCAGATGTCCGCGACACGCATGACGCCCGCCTCGACATCCCGCAGGCGGGAGAGGGCCGGGCCGTACCCGGGACCGCCTCCATCCCTCACCCGACCGATCGTGATATGCGGGGTGAAGGGACGGTCCGCGGCCGGGAAACCGGCCGAGGAGAGGCCGGCGTTCAGCCGGGAGGCGATCCCGGCCAGAACGCCGGTCGGCTCGTCAACACCGATCCATATCACGCGCGGCCGTCCGGCGTTGGGAAATGCCCCCGCGCCCCGCAAGGCGATTGTGAATGCCCCGCCCCCGGCCGCGGCCCCGGCAATCGCCTCCAGTATGTGCGGAACCTCGCGCTCGTCGGTGTCGCCGAGGAACCTGATGGTGAGGTGGATGGAAGCGGGTTTCACCCAGCGGGCAGCAGGGAGCTCGCGGCGCAGCAGGGCTTGGATGCGCCCCAGCGATTTCTTCGCCTCGTCGCCTATCTCGATCGCTATGAACAGCCGCAGCGCCATCGCCCTTTCCCCCCCCCCGCGTTCCCCTCCATCCGCCGCATCCGGCATCAACGGCCGGCCCGGGCCTTCCGGCCGAGATAGCCGATCAGCATTTCGAGCGCCGCCTCCGCCGCCTGGGCCATGACCGCCCGGCGCGGGCCTTTGAACAGATGCCGCCGGACGGTTGTGCCGCCGGCGCGCGCCATGCCCAAGTATGCAAGCCCGACCGGCTTTTTCCGGCTCCCGCCCGATGGGCCGGCAATCCCCGTGGACGAGACGGCTATATCGGAACGGAATGCGCGGCGCGCCCCCCGGGCCATCTCAGCCGCCGTCCGCCCGCTCACCGCGCCATGCCTGCGAAGGGTCGAAGGCGAGACGCCGAGAAGCGCCGTCTTGGCGGCGTTGTCGTACGCGATTACGCCGCCGAGGAAATAATCCGAGCTGCCGGGAACGGCTGTGACGCGATGGGCTATCAGGCCCCCGGTGCAGGATTCCGCGACGGCCAGGGTGAACCGGCGGGCACGGAGGAGCCGCCCGGCGGCTGCAGCCCTCTTCGATCCCATCGGCGCCCCTCTCCCTCCGCTGCGGCCCCGCCGGGTACGGAGGGCCGGTCCGCCGGGCGGTTGCCGCGCGCGCGCGGATGGATCAGCCCGGCGGCCATTTGAGTTTTCTTCCGCCCAAGAAATGCATATGAAGATGGGCGACCGCCTGGCCCGCGTCCACCCCCGAGTTGACGACTAGCCTGAATCCGCACTCCGACACGGAGAAGCGCTCGGCGAGTATCTTGGAAAGAAGGATCATCCTGCCCAGGATCGCCGCGTCCCCCGCCGTGGCGGCCATCGCCCCGCTTATATGCCTCTTCGGAATCACCAGGATATGCACGGGCGCCTGCGGCTGTATATCCTTGAACGCCATCAGATCGTCGTCCTCATACACTATGCTGCCAGACATCTCCTTGCGCGCTATCTTGCAGAACAGACAGTCGGACATGGCCGCCTCCCTTCGGGATCACGCAATTGTAGGTCGGCGGAGAGGAAATGAAAATCGAAAAGAAGGAGCCCCGGCGCCGATGCCGGATAACGGGCGGCGGCGGCCGGATTGCGCGGCGGGACGCAGCCCGGCGGGCCGCGGCCGCGTCACTTCCCCATCCTTCTCGCCTCGCGGCGCCGGCGTTCCGCCGGGCCGGCGACGCAGTTTCCGTTCGACCATATCTCGTCGAAGAGGCGGCCGAACTCAGCGGCCACATCCCCCGAGCGCACGAGCACGGACGATTCGCTGTTGGTCCTGAGTCCGGACGACGACCAGTTATGGCTCCCAAGGATGGATGTAAAACCGTCTATGAGCACGAGCTTGGCGTGGGTCACGCGTTCCGGATCGTCGAACTTCACCCGGACGCCGTTCCCCGAGAGGTAGGCCGCGGCCTCCGTGTTGCAGTCGAGTATGTAGCCGCAGCCCGGATCCTCGAACAGCACGCGGACGTCTACCCCCCTATTCGCGGCGTCGATGAGCGCGCAGGCGATCCGGAACGGCTCATTGCGCTCCGTGAATGCCATGCTCATCTGGTACATGACGACGGAGATCGATCTCCGGGCGCGGCGCAGCTCTTCGAGGAGCAGCTTCAGGTACTCGGCGCGCGGAAGGAAGACGACTTCCCGCGCCTCGAACGACGCATCCCCGGCGCGCCCCGCGGGCGGCGGCATTGGCCTATCGCACAGGCATTCCGCGACCTGTCCCCGGGGGATCGGGCGCGTTTCACCGGAGTCGAGCTTTATGACGAAAAGCGACTGTGTGGCGTTTATGACCTTCCCATGGAGCGCCTTGCCGTCCCTGAGGCGTATCCGGTCGGAAGCGGCTGCGGCAGGCAGGGCCAGGATCGCCGCCCAGGCGATCCACGCCCCCGCCCAGGGATGGAAATGGCGCATGCCGACGCCCCCCAGCCGCCTCGCCCCTCATATCCTGCTGGGCAGGCAGGCGGACTTGATCTCTTCTACATACCTCGCGAACGCCGGGTCCGGTGGTGAGGATGTGATCATGATCGAGGCCTCGACGTTCCTGCTCATCGCGGCCTTCGACCAGTTGTGGCTGCCCACTATGAGCGTGGCGTCGTCTATGAGCACCACCTTGTCGTGCGTTTTTGTCTTCGGGTGGTCGAAGTAGGTCTCGACGCCGTTCTCGTTGAGGTACTCCAACGTTCTCGCGTTGATGGCGTAGAGGTTGCCGTCCGCATGGTCGCAGAAATCCGCGATGACCGTCACGCGGACGCCCCGCCTCGCGGCGCCGATACACTCTTCCATGAGCGTGGACATCGGGTTCCTGGGCGAATAGCCGGCGCTTATCGAGAACATGACGATCTTGATCGAGCGCTTCGCCCCGCGCATCGCCCTGCTGACGACAGCGGGATAGACGGCGTTGACGATGGGCGTGGCGCGGTAGAGTATGGCGCGGCGCGGGGAGGGGGGCGGCGTTTCGGCGCGGAGCGGCGGAGGGAACCACTGCGAGAGGCAGGCGAAGAGCGCTATTGCCCCTGCTCGTCCGATGCTTCTCATGGGCAGGCCCCGGGATCGCCGCGTCCAGGATGCGCCGCCTGGCCGCCCGGCAAGGGGTGCCGACGCGCCCCCCGCGTTCAAGAACAGCTTGCGCCGCCTCGCCCCGCGGGAAGCTATTTGGGCGCAAGTACGGCCCCCTACAAGAGAAGCATTTCGCGTGCCGTTTCCAGGACGGAATCCGCGGGACGGGGGGAGTACATATCCGTGTGCGGCTCCGGACGTTGCGGCTCGAAAAGCAAGGCGCCGCGGGGCGGCCTCATCGCCGGATGTGTCAACCGAGGTTGACTGTGCGAACCGGCGGCGGCAGTCGATGAGGGCAAGCGGGGCCGAGCGGGACGGCTCGGCCTGGGACGATGGATTTCAGCCCGGGCGGGCTGTCGAATCGGAAATCGCCTCCGCCGGCCGGCGTTCAGCGCCGATCACGTCCGCGCCGGCGCGCTCGAGGCGGGGGGCGTTTCTTCCGCCTTCGCGTCCGCCGGCGTGGGGGCGGGCTTGGCGGCGAGGTCCTTCCGGAGCGACTCCTCGATATACCCTGGAATGGTGAAGACCAGATCCCCCCCGCCGAGGGCCGCGTAGAAAAGGCCGTCTTTCGCCTTGCCGCCGATCTTCAATATCGTCGTCTCGGTCGAACCGCCCTTCTCGCACTCCACCGCCACCTCGACAGAGGGCTCGTCCAATCCGTAGGGCTTGAGGTCCTCGGGGGCCCGGGCGACGAATTCGCCGGCCCGCAGGTGCGAAATGTTGGCGAGGATGGCAGCCACGGCGCCCGGGTCGGCCTTGCCTTTCTTCGGCTCGACCAGGTTCCACGCCCCATCCTCCTTTTCGCAGACCGTCTTCTTCACCCTCGAACCCGAGATCACGAGCCCTTTCGCGTCGCGGCTGTTGATATCCACAACCTGTCTCTTCAGGAAGGGGAGCGGGTCCGGGACGCACTGCGCGAGGATGGCGGCCTCCACGCCGAGCACCTCGTCCCCCGATGCGCGTTTTACATAGACCCTCTTGCCGCGCTCGTATTTGCCGCCGAAAAGAATTTTCTCCTCCTTGCCGTCCTTCGTCTTGAGCGTCAGGGCGAGCGCCTCCGCGCCGAGGCCGTACTTCTCGGGGGCCGAGGCCTTTTCGGCGGCGAACTCGGACGCCTTGAGGTTCAACGCCGCCTTGAGGAGGGCGCGCGCCTGCTCCGCCTCCGCGTCCTTCTTCTCCGGTTCCCGAATCTCCCACCTATCCCCCGCCTTCGACATGGCGAGCTTCCTGCCTCCGCCCTCGATCCTGATTTCGTCCACCTCGGCCTCCCCGAGGCGCGTCACCATCTTGTCTCGCAGGTCCGCCGGGTCGGCGACGATCTCCTTCATGATATCGTTGCCCACCGTGAAGACGGCCTCGCGGCCCGCCGCCCTAGCGTAACGCGCGCCCTTCTCGGCCTCCATGCCGAAGACGACCGCGCCCACGGGCTCATCCCCCCTGCCGCGGAGGGCGATCTCCGCCTCGGGGGCGGCGAGGCCGTATTTCTCCATCTGCTTCGGGGCGTCATCCACGAAGTCGCGCACACGCAGGTTTCTGAGCTTGCGGAGGAGGGCCCCCACCTTGTCCGGATCCGCGCCCGTCGCTATGGGCGAGACGATTTTCCACGCCTCGCCCTCCTGGACGAGGTCGATGCCTTTCCCGCCGCGCGAGATCGCAACCTTGGAGATGTCGGCCTGGTTGAAATCGATCACCCCGCGGTCGCGGAGATCCGCGGCCTCCTTGGCCAGCGCGCCGTACACGCCCTTCGCGATCACCTGGACGTCCCTCGATCCCTCGACGCGCGCGTAGGCGGTCTCGCCGAGCGGCGTGTCCGCGCCGATTTCGAGCCCAAGATCCTTGCCTCGGGCGCGGAAGCGCGCGGTCAGGCGCGGCTCCTTGAGTCCGAACTCCTCGATCTTCTTCTCCCCGATCCCTGCGCCCGGGATGACCCGTTCGCTCTTCAATCCCTCCAGGCGGCTCAGCATGCCGCGTATCCGGGCCTTGTCCGCCTTGTAGAGCAGGGGTTTCTCCAGGTTCCAATCCCCCGCCTTGTCCCTGGCGCAGGCGACCGTGCCCTTCTCCCGGGAGATCTCTATCCTGTCTATATCGTCCGCGCTGACGGAGAAGACGAGCTTCTCCTTCTGCTCCCTCTCCTGCGTGGACATCTGCTTTTTCTCGAAGAACCAGATATAGGCCCCGATCCCCAGCGCCACGGCGAGAAGAAGAATCGTTGAGCGGAATTTCATCCCATGCATCCCCCTGCCCTGTCCTCCCCCGCGGGGAGGAACGGTTCCTGCGCGGGCGGAAGTCCGCGCCGCCTTCCGGAAGGACTCCCCCCGCCTACTTCCTCCTCCTCATCCAGATCACGATTCCGAGCAGGAGCCCCAGCGCGGGGAGGGCCCCGAACATGTAGAAGGCGTTGACGAGCTGGGCCCTGTTCATCCGAACCCGCGTCTGCTCCGGGGTCTTCGGCCCGATGGCGATCAGGTTCTCCCTGCTCGTGAGCCAGTTGACGAT
>CALLYX010000155.1 GCA_937858775.1 uncultured bacterium
TCGCCGACGGCATCGCGTACATCTTGCGTCGCTTGGGCAAGGGCCCTCTCTGTGTGCGGGCGGTTGTCGAGGATACCCGACAACTCACCTTTGCCTCGCTTCTATAAAAAACGGGGAAAGTCCTGCCCACTTCCCCCTTGCCCCCCGCGCCGTATCCGCGCTACACTAATGACGCGCAAGATGAATGAGGCGGACGGCGCAAGGAGGTGAGTCCCATGACCGAGATGGAGATCGGGAAGGTCACGCACTATTTCGGGCATGTCCAGGTCGCGGCGATCGCCTTGACCGGCGTGCTGAAGATCGGGGACACGGTGCGGATCGTGGGCCACACGACCGATGTGCGGCAGAAGGTCGATTCCATGCAAATCGAGAACCAGGCGGTCAGCGAGGCGAAGCCCGGGGACGCGATCGGGATCAAGATCGCCGAGCGGGTGAGGCCCAACGACAAGGTGTTCAAGGTCGCCGTGGAGGGGGGAAAGGCCGAGCTATGACGGAAGGGGCGAAGAACGGGCGGGGGCCGGCGGAAGGAGAGCGGGCGCAGAAGGCGCCCGCCGCGAAGAAGGAAAAACCGGACAAGTGCGAACAGTGCGGCAAGCCGCTGGGCCGCGTCAAATGGTATTACAGGAATAACGGCTACTACTGCACCTCCCGCTGTTGGAAGGAGTTCAGGTCGAAGCAGGCGGAGGCCGCGCAGAAGGCCGAGGCCGCCCCCAAGGCGTGAGGACGATGAGGGACGGGCACCCGCACGCCGGATTCCTCGACGCGGCGCTGGGCGTCGCGATATGGCTGCTCCTCGCCGCCGTCTGCGCCGCCGCGGGGGCGTGGGCGGCGCGCGCCGTTCCGTTCCTCGGCGGGAGGACGTCCGCCTGCGCGGCGGCGGGGGGCGCGGCGGCGGCCGCCGTCTTCGGGGCGAGGAGGCGGCTCGCGGCTTTCGCGGAGCGCCGCCGCACCGCGCTCTTCCTCGCGGGGATGTTCGTGTACGTCGCGGTCCTCGCCGCGGCGGCGTGGAGCGAGCTGTTCAACCTCGGCTGGTTCGACCGGCTCCCGTTCTGATCGCCCGGCGCCTACAGCGCGATCACCTTCTCCGCGCGGAGCAGCGCGCCGGCGATGGCGTGCATCGTCGCCGGCCTCCCCACCGGTATCTTCTCCCCGCCCCCGAGCGCCCTCACGGAATCCTCCGCCAGGAGGATGCTTACGCCCTGTTCCTGCATGAGCGAGAGGGGTTCGAATGTCTCGGCGCCCGGCCGGGCGAGGCGGACCGCCTCCCCGACCATGATGACGGCCTTCGGCTGGGGTGCGGTTTCCGCGAGGGCGTAGAGGAAGGCGCGCATCAGCGCCCTGCCGTGCTCTCCCCCGGCGCCGACGGCGTCGCCGGACAGGTAGACAACGGCTTCCCCGGCGCGCCCGGCCGCCCCGTCTCTCCGCGCCGACGGGGCGGGCGCGGTTCGCCCGCCCCCGCGCATAGTGGCGGTATCGAGCCCCTCCGCCCCTTCCGGGGGGGCGCCCGTTTCGAACCCCTCCCTGCGCTGCTGGCCGCGCGGTCTCATCGTCTTCCTCCCTCCGTGCGAACGCCTTGACTCTAGCACACTCGCGCGGCGGTGTGAAGCGGGGAGGCGGGATTCTCCGAAGGGCCCGCCATACCGCGCCCGTTGAGGCGGCCGGAAAAACCGCCCCCCCTGCCTATCCGCCGCATCGGGGAGGGGAATTGGATTGAGGGGGGGCGCGGGGTGTGCGAGAATACCACAGGGTGTCGAGGCCAGAAGGAGGTGACGGGATGAAAAGCCGCCGCATCGTTCTCTCCGTGCTGTTGTGCGCCGCGCTCGGCTGCGCGGCCGCCCACTCCGCCGGGCGCGCGAAGCTCCCCAACGATATCGCCTGGTGCGAGTCGGATGCGTACAAGGCGTGCGTTCTCCAGGCGTGGGTCGGGGGCGCGGCCCGCCTGCGTGAACTCGCGAAGACGGAGAAACCCGGGGGGTGGTGCGTGGTCCTCGACGCGGACGAGACGATCATCAGCAACCTGGAGTTCCAGAAGATGCTTGCGGCCACCGGCACCAGCCACTCCCGCAAGAATTGGACCGAATGGTGCGAGAAGGCCGCGGCGACCGCCCTCCCGGGGGCGAAGGAGTATTGCGCGCTCGTGCGCGAGCTCGGGGGGAGGGTGATCATCGTCACCAACCGGGACGGGGGCGCCAAGGCGGCCGCGTTGAAGAACCTGGACGCCCTCGGCTTCGCCTACGACGCCGTGATCTTCAGGGAGGGGCCGTACGCCTGGGACCGCAACAAGACGATGCGCCGCGAGGGGATCGAGAAGGGGACGGTCAAGACGCTTCCCGAGGGCAAGGGGCTGCCGCCGCTCAAGATCCTCATGCTCGGCGGGGACAAGCTGCACGACCTCTACGACGGCGAGCGGGTCTCCTTCGACCAGGTCAAGGACCGCTTCGCGAAAGACCTGATCGTCCTCCCGAACCCGATGTATTGATGCGTGCCGGCGCGGCGGGGGCGGCGGTCACCCCGTGTAGACGCTCCCGCCGATGAACTCCCGCAGCAGCGACGTCGGGCGGATCAGCGAGTCGTCCTCGAGGACGTCCACCTCCTCGAGATATCCAAGGCAGCGCGTCGCCCTCCTGAGGGCGTCCTCCCTCCCCTTCGCGTCCCCGAAATGCCCCACCGCCTCCCGGAGGCTGTGGTACAGGTACTTCTTGTGGACGGGGAGCTCGTAGGGGAGGTAGCCGTTCACGACCACGTCGGCCTCCTTGATAAAGGGGACGATGTGGGCCTTCTCGGCGGACCGGACGTAGTGCCAGTGCCCGACGGTCTTGAGGGGGGTGTAGTTGCGGTGGAGGTTGTCGCGCACCATCCGCCGCAGGATCCTGATATCGGTCCAGGGCACGAAATTCCCCTTTCCGTCCCTGAGCTGGCAGATCGCCTCGATGTAGACGCGGAACTGCGACTCGAGCGGGATCCCCGCGGTCATGTCGCGGTGAAAGCCGTGGAGCCCCTCCACGACCAGGAGTTGCCCGGGGTCGAGCCGCATCGCCACCCCCTCCTTCTCCCGCATCCCGGTCTTGAAGTTGTAGAGCGGCAGGATCGTGCTTCTGCCGGCGAGGAGGTCGGAGATGTTGGCGTTGATCAGCCCCTTGTCGAGCGCCTCGGGGGTCTCGAAGTTGTAGTCGCCGAACTCGTCCCGGGGCTGGTCCTTCAGGTTCCAGAAGTAGTTGTCGAGGGCGAACATCCGGTGGTCCTGCCCCAGCGCCTCCAGCGCCTCGCAGAGCTTCATGGTGGTCGTGGTCTTGCCCGAGGAGCTGGGGCCGGCGACGATCACGAGGCGGACCCTGTCCCGGACCTTGACGATCGCCTCCGCCGCCCCGCGGATCGCCTCCTCGTACGCCCGGTCGGCGTCGCGGATCACGGCGGCGTAGCCGCCGTACCGCATCCGGCGGTTGATCCCGGCGATGGTGTCCATGTCGCGCAGCTTGTTCCATGCGCGGGCCTTCGTGACGACTTCCGTCTCGTACAGCTCTTCCCATGTGACCCTATGCATTTATCAGCTCCCCTTCCCGATCCTGCGGCGGGAAGGAAAAGAATATACCAAAGCGCCGGCGAAGTGAAGGATGATTCGCCGCCGGGACGGCCCCGCCGGCGTCAGATGGCGGCGTGGGGGGGCCGGGGGGCGCGGGCCGGCACCCCGGCGAGGAAGGAGCGCAGGATCTCCCGGTAGTCGTTCCCCGGGAGCATGAACGCATCGTTGTGCCCCCCCGCGAGGGTGACCAATCGCTTCGGCCCGGCCGCGGCCGCGAAGAGCCGCTCCGCGTGCGAGAACGGGATGATCTCGTCGTCCGCCGCGTGGAGGAAGAGCTTCGGGACGCGGATGGAACCGACCTTGCCGATGGAGTCGAACCTCTGCGTGACGAGGAGGCGCAGGGGGGGGAAGGGGATCATCTCCCCGGCGATCTCCTCCGTCGAGGTGAATGTCCCTTCGAGGATCAGGGCGCTGACTTCCCTCCTCCGCGCGAGCTCCACCGCCACCGCCCCGCCCAGCGATCTCCCGAAGGCGACGATCGAGTCGGGATCGATCTCCCGCCTGGCGCGCAGCCAGTCGTAGGCGGCCTCCGCGTCGAGGTAGAGGCCCTTCTCCGAGGGGCGCCCGCCGCTTCCGCCGTAGCCCCGGTAGTCGATGATGAGCGTGGAGAGGCCGAGGTCGTGAAATACGGCGATCGTCTGGAGGCGGTGCGAGATGTTGCCCGCGTTGCCGTGAAAGAAGAGGATGCCGCGGCGGGGGCGGGACGGGGAGGCCCCCGGGGCGGGGCTGCCGCCCCCCGCCCCGCCGGAGGGGATGTACCAGCCGCTGATCCGCACGCCGTCGGCGGCGGCGATGGCGACCTCTTCGTGGGCGAGGCCTATCTCGCCGGGTGTCGCCTCGATGCGGCGGGCGGGGAAGTAGAGATTGGCGCGCTCGAAGAGGATGAGGAGGTACCTGAGGGCCACGGCCGCCACGCACAACCCGATGCCAGCCTTCACGGCCCCGCGCACGGCGTTTCCCCTCCCTTGCCCCGTCTCATGCCTTTTCGCCGGGGAGGAGGCGCGGGGGGCAGGGGGTCAGGCCCAGCGCCTTGTAGACCAGGTCGGCCCGCCTGCGCCACCTCTCGTTCACCAGCCGCCAATTGCCGGGCTGGACGATGCTCTCGCGCGTGAGGAGGTAGCAGAGGAAGACGTTGCGGTCGCCGTAGCGGGGGTGGCCGAGCACGAGGCCGTCCCACGGGATGCCGTTCGTTATCACGAACTCCTCCGCCCCCCCGGTCTGGGAGAGCAGGTAGCCGTCGCGGAGGCGCGCGAGACGGTCGCGACGCGCGGATGCATCGGGGTTGGGCTCGAGCGCGAACGCGGCGCGCATCGCCTCGAACCGGCGCAGGAGCTCGGCCGGCGACGTCGGCGGACACGCGTCCGGCCGC
>CALLYX010000156.1 GCA_937858775.1 uncultured bacterium
ACCGTGGAGGCGCCCCCGGCGCGGGGGGGGCGCGCGGCCCTGCCGAGGAGGCACCTTTGCGCCCCGGTCCCGGACAGGAGGCGCCCCGCCGCCTCGAAGTCGGGCATCCCGTCCGTGTTGTAAAGCCGCGCGATCGGGCGCCCGGCGGGCGGGTCGGGCAGTATGGCCTGTATGCCGGGGGTGCCGTTCAGCGAACGGGCGATCATGTACGGGAGGCCGAGCGAGATGGCGGCGCCGTTGTTTTCCCGGCCCTCCGCGCGGAAATCCGCGACGAGAACGGTGTCGGCCGCCGCCGTGACGGCGCACAGGATCATGGCCCCGGCCGCCGCAAGACGTCTCATGAGCCATTATACCCCGCCGGCGGCGCCGCGGGGCTGGAATAATACAATTGAACCGCGGGGGCGCATTAGTATATCATCGTTCGATCCCGCAGCGGCCGGGGGTGCGGGCGTAGCTCAATGGCAGAGCCCCAGCCTTCCAAGCTGGTCATGTGGGTTCGATTCCCATCGCCCGCTCCACCGACGACGATCCTCATTCCTGTAACAGCCGCCGGCGGCCGGCCGCGGCGATCCGCTCGCCCGGAAGGGGGCTGGTGCGTCAATGCGTCTCGGGCTCGTCTTCAATCCGTTCTCCTACAAGCTCCACGAGGAGAACCTGAGGGTCGTGCAGCGCTTCTTCGGCCTCTTCCCGCCGCTGAGCCTGGCCTGGGTGGCCGCGATCGCCGAGAAGGCCGGGCACGAGGTCGTCCTGATCGACGCCCGGACCCTCCGCCTCTCCCGGGAGGAGGTCCTCGCCCGGCTGAGGGAGTTCTCCCCCGACATCCTGGGGTTCATGATGACGACGTACATGTTCAGGGAGACCCTCGACTGGATCCGCTTCCTAAAGGCCGCCCTGAAGGTCCCGGTCGTCGTCGGCGGATACAACCTCCGCGTCTATCCCCGCGAGTCGGTGGCCCCCCCGGAGATCGACTTCGGCGTTGTCGAGCAGGCCTACCACACGCTCCCGGCCCTCCTCTCCGAGCTCGAGGGGGGAAGGCGGTTCGGGGACGTTCCGGGGCTGGTCTACAAGGAGGGCGGCCGCCCCGTGGTCACCCCGCACGATCTCCCCATCGATTTCGACCTCTTCCCGAACCCGGCCAGGCACCTCCTCCCCAACGACCGGTACGCCGAGTTCCCGACCGAGCGGCGGAACTTCACCGTCATGGTGACGTCCCTCGGTTGCCCGAGGCGCTGCCTCTTCTGCGAGGCGGGCGGGACGCGCTACGCCCCCCGGAGGCCGGCGACGGTGGTGGCCGAGATGGAGGAGTGCTACCTGAGGCACGGGGTCCGGGAGATAGACATCTTCGACTACGAGTTCCCGTGCCTCCGCGAGCGGACGCGCGAGATATGCCGCCTCCTGAAGGAGAAGCGGATGGACCTCGAGTGGGCGTGCCGGTCGCGCGTGGACTCCGTGGACGAGCCCCTCCTCCGCGAGATGCACGCGGCGGGCTGCCGCCGCATCTACTACGGCCTCGAGTCCGGCGCCCAGGAGATCCTCGACCGCGTCAACAAGGGGATCACCCTGGCCCAGGTCGAGGAGACGGTGAGGCTGACGCGCGAGATCGGGATCCGCCCCCTCGGCTTCTTCCAGATAGGCGCGCCGGGGGAGACGCGGGAGACCATCCGCCGGACGGTCCGCTTCGCGAAGCGGCTCAATCTCGACTACGTCCAATTCTCCAAGACGCTCGCGAAGCCGCTCACCCCCCTCTGGAAGAAACTCGTCGAGGAGACGGGGCGCGATTACTGGCGCGACTACATCCTGGGCGACACCCCGGACATGGTCCTCCCGCGCCCCTGGACGGGACTCTCGAACGAGGAGATCGACCGGCTCGCGCGCCGCGCCTACCTGAGTTATCATTCGCGCCCCGGCTTCCTGCTGCGGTCGGCCATGCGGGTGAGGTCGTGGAGCGAGTTCAGGCGCAAGGCCCGCGCCCTGCTGGAGATGCGCTTCAGCCAGGAGAATGTCTCCACGGCCGACGCCCGTTTCACGGTGTACGACGACGACACGGCGGGGCTCCCGCACTGAGCGATGAATACGGACACGCTGCTGGACGCCATATCGCGCTCGTCGGCCGCGCTCTTCGGCGGCCGCGGCATGGAGAGGGCGGTCGCGCGGCTGGTGCGCGGCCTCGGAGAGGCCGCGGGCGCCGGCCGGGCCTATTTTGTCGAGAACCGCCCCGGGCCGCGCGGCGGCCCCGCGGCGGCGACGGTCTGCGAATGGGTCGCGCCCGGCGCCGCCGCCCGTTTCGGCGCTTCCGGGCTGCGGGGCCTCCCGCCGCCCCGGATGGGATCCCTGCCGGAACGGATGCGCCGCGGGCCGTTCCACGGCCTCGTCGGCGCCATGCCCCGGCCGATCCGCGGGGCGCTGCGCGCGCGGCGCGCCCTCTCCGTCGCCATCGCTCCGGTCCGCGCCGGGGCGGAGTGGCACGGATTCCTCGGCCTCGAAGATTGCTCCGCGCCCAGGCGCTGGTCCAAGACCGAGATGGCGGCGCTCCGGGTCGCGGCCGGCGTCCTGGGCGCGGCGATCGGGAGCCGGCGCGCGGGGGAGCGTCTGCGCAGCGTCCTGGAGGGGGGGATGGACTCCCTCGACACCGGCCTGATCATCCTCGACCGCTCGTTCCGCGTCGTCTGGATGAACAGGACGATGGAGAGGTTCCTCGGCATCGGCCGCTCGCGGCTGGTGGGGGGCGACCAGCGCGGGTTCGTGCGCGGCGCCCTTCGCGCCATCGTCAAGGGGCACGCCGGATTCGCGCGCGGCGTCCTGGACGGTTACCGGGGCGCGGGCCGGGGGGGGCCGCTCAGATGCGAGGTCGCCGCGGCGCGCGGCAGGGCGCCCCGCGTCCTGCTCTACCGCTCCACCCCCATCAGGCGCGGTGCCCTCGCCGGCGGGAGGGTCGAGCATTTCACCGACATCACCGCGCTCGAGAGGGCGAACAAGGCGCTCAGGTTCTCCGAGGGGAAGTACCGCGACATCGTGGAGCGGATGAGCGAGGGGGTGTGCCACTCGGACGAGCGCCGGGTCATCCGGTACGCCAACCGCCGCTTCCGCCGGATCTTCGGCTACTCCGCGCGGGAACTGATCGGCCGCCGCGAGGAGGATCTCCTGGACGCGGAGGGGATGAAGGCGTATCGCAGGGAGCAGCGCCGGCGCCGCCGCGGCGAGGCGGTTCGTTACGAGCTTCGCATCCGCGCCCGGGGCGGGGAGATGGTGCCGGTGATGATCTCCGCCGTCCCCGTCATCGGCGAGGGGGGGCGCTTCCGCGGCACCTACGCCGTCATCACCGACATGCGCGAGTGGAAGCGGATCGAGTCCCTCAAGGACGACCTCCTCCGCGACGCGTCGCACGAACTGAAGGCCCCTGTCGCCAAGATCAGGATGGGCCTCGATCTCGTGAAGAAGCGGCGCCCGGCGCCCCTCGACGACGAGGAGCGGCTGGGGATCGCCATGATAGAATCGGGGGCGGCGCATATCCAGAAGAACGTGGACGCCCTCACGGACCTCTCCGCGCTCGATTCGGGGCGCATCTCGCTCTCACGCGAGCGGCTGGGCCTGGAGGCGATACTGGCCCCCCTCGCCGCCGAGTTCGGCCCCGAGGCGCTCAAGAAGGGCGTGACCGTGGCGCCCCCCTCGGTCCCCCGCGGCCTGCGCGTCACGGGGGACCGGGAGCGCGTCCGCCAGCTCTTCCGCTGTCTTCTGGAGAACGCGGTAAGGTTTTCTTCGTCGGGCGTGGTGCGGGTCCGGGCGAGGCGGACGGCGGGGGGGGTCGTGGTCTCGGTCGCCGACGAGGGGAGGGGGATAGAGCCGGCCTACATCGGGAGGATCTTCGATCGGCATTTCCAGCGCTACCCCAGCGAGGCGGGAACAGGCCTGGGCCTCCCCATTTGCCGGAGGATCGTCGAACTGCACGGGGGGAGGATCTGGGCGGAGTCCGGCGGGAGCGGGAAGGGGATGACCCTCCGCGTGGCGTTTCCCTCCAGGGCGGGAAGGCCGGTGAAACGCGGCCCCGCCACGGCGCGGCGTGACGCGCGCGCGGAACGAACGAACCCGGGACGCCCGGGCAGGGGGGGGAATGGCAGCGGCGATTGAGCTGAAGGACCTCACCGCCACGTATCGGGAGGGCGGCTCTTCCGTTGAGGCCCTCCGGGGGATCTCGCTGCGCGTTGAGGAGGGGGAGGTCTTCGGCTTCATCGGGCCGAACGGCTCGGGGAAGACCACCACCATGCACGTGCTCCTGGGATTCCTCCATCCGAGCGGCGGGGAGGCCAGGATGCTGGGGATGGACACCCGGGGGCGCATCGCGAGGGAGAGGATCGGCTATCTCCCCGAGAGGGCCGAGGCGTATCCGTTCCTCACGGGGCGGGAACTCCTTGCGATGGCGGGGCGCCTCTTCGGCATGGGCGGCGCGGCGCTGAGGAGGCGGATCGATTCCGTGGCTGAGAGGGTGAGGATCTCGGACGCGCTGGATCGCAGGATCGCCACGTATTCCCGCGGGATGCTGCAGAGGACCGGCATCGCCCAGGCGCTCGTCAACGACCCCGATCTCCTGCTCCTGGACGAGCCGACGGGCGGGATGGACCCCATCGGGCGGATGGAGATACGCTCGCTCATCGCCGAGCGCCGCGCGCTCGGCAAGACCGTCTTCTTCTCCTCGCACGAGCTTTCGGAGGTGGAGTTGGCGTGCGACAGGGTGGCGATCATCGCGGGGGGAAGGATAGCGGCGGCGGGGGCGGTGGCCGAGCTCGTGCCGGCCGCGGGATCGCTCGAGCGGTATTTCCTGGAGGTCGTGGGGGGGGTCGCGGGACCGGGGGGGGGCGCGCCATGAGACGCGTCCTGGCGGTCGCCCGGGTCGTCTGGCTCGAGATGCTGAGGCGCAAGGAACCGTACGTGGTCGCCGTCATGCTCGCCGCCCTCCTCGGCCTCCTGCTCTCCGTGGACGTCTTCGGCATCGGCGGCGCCGTGCGCTACGTGATGGATATCGGCCTCCTGGCGGCGTGGATCTTCTCGCTCGTCCTCGCCGTCGCCGGCGCCTGCCGCCAGCTTCCCGACGAGGAGCGGCGCGGCACGGTTTTCCCGCTCCTGGCAAAGCCGTTGACGCGCCTCGAGATGATCTGCGGGAAGTGGCTGGGGGCCTGGTCGGCGGCCTCCTGCGCGGGCGCTGTCTTCTTCCTGGCGGTTGGGGTCGTGGTGAAGGGGCGCGGGGGGGCCTTCGACTGGCTGACTCTCGCGCAGGGCTGGGTCGTCTGCTCGGCCGGGCTCGCGGCCGTCGCCGCGATGGGGATGGCCCTTTCGACCCGCATGAGCTTCGGGGCGGCGTCGAGCGTGAGCTGGACGATGCTCGCCGCCTCGTTCTTCATGCTGCCGCGCATCCCGGAGAGGGTCCTCGGCGCCCCCCGGGCGAACGCGGCGATCCTGTCGCTTCTCTACTACGCGCTTCCGCATTTCGAGCTGTTCGACATGCGCCTGCGGATCGTGCACCGTTGGGGGAACATTCCAGCGCGCGCCCTCGCCCTCCTGCTGGCGTACGGGGCGGTCCTGACCTCCCTGGGCCTGTGCGCGGCGTGGCTGGCGTACCGCAACAAGCGCCTTGAGAGGGGGGGCGTTTCGTGAGGGCGCGCCCGGCGCCGGCCGGCGGCCCGGCCCGATGGGCGCCGGTCGTCCTGATGATCCTTTCCTTCTCCCTGGCCTGCCGCCTCACCACCGATCCGTCGTTTGAACGGCTTGCATCCTCCCCCGCGCTCGGACGCCTGCTCGGAGACGCCAGGCACGGCCTCGGCGGCGGCTTCTCCGAACAGGCCGACCGCTATTTCCACCGCGGCGTCAGGCATGGGCGGCGCGAGGCGCGGATGGGGATTCTTCAGCGGCTCGCGGACGAGGTCGCGCCGCGCCGCCCGGAGCACCTCCATGGCGGCGAGATCGCGGAGATCATGCCGTGGCTTCGTTTCACGACGCGGATGGACCCCGGCAATGTCGAGGCGTACCTCGGCGCCGCCTTCTGGGCCGCGCAGATGGGGGGGCATCCGCAGGATGCCCTCGGGATCCTGGCGGAGGCGCAGCGGGAGAACCCGTACGACTACCGCGTGCCGATGCAGCGCGGGATGATACTGATGCAGGCCGGGAAGACGCCGGGCGCGGCGGCCGCCTTCGATTTCGCCCTCGCGAAAATGGGGCGGACCGCGGCGGTCGGGGACAGGCAGAAGCGGATCGACCGAGAGGCCCTGCTCGCCTACCGCGGCCTCCTGCACGAGTGCGCGGGGCGCCCGGAGGAGGCCATGCGGTGCTACAGGGAGATATTGCGCCAGAGGCCGGAGAGCGGCGTGGCCGCCACGGCGCGGGCGATCAGCCCGTCACGGTCGGCGGCCAGTTCCGGAAAGTCGAGATGGCAATGGCTGTCGACCCACATCAGGCCGCGGTCTCCGGCTCGACATAGCGCGGGAAGACGCCGGCCGGCGGCGGCAGCGCGATGCCGGGCGTCAGGCGCGTCGTCAGCGCCGCGAAGTCGCGCGCATCCTCGGGCACCGCCAGGAGGTCGAGCAGCTTCGGCGCGCCGAGCGGAATGG
>CALLYX010000157.1 GCA_937858775.1 uncultured bacterium
CCCTCCAGGATGAGGCGCCCGGTGGGATGGCCTAGGGTGGTGACGCACGGGGTGCGGATCCCCTTGATGATCCGCCTGGTCATCTCCCTCTCGGAGAGATTGAAACGGTAATGCACGGCGGCGACGACGACCTCGCACTCCCGCAGAACGGCGTCGTCGCCGCCGTGCATTACCGTTTCAATCTCTCCGAGAGGGAGATGACCAGGCGGATCATCAAGGGGATCCGCAACCCGTGCGTCAACATCCTAGGCCATCCCACCGGGCGCCTCATCCTGGAGCGGTCCGGCTACGAGGTGAACATGGCCGAGCTCGTCAAGGCGGCGAAGGATCACGGCGTGGCGCTCGAGGTGAACGCGCACCCGGACCGCCTGGACCTGCGGGATATCCACGCGCGGATGGCGGTGGAGCACGGGGTGAAGCTCGCCATATCCACCGACGCCCATTCGGTCGGGAATCTCGATCTGATGCGCTACGGCGTCTACACCGCGCGGAGGGGGTGGGCGCGGGCGGAGGACGTCGTCAACACCTATCCGCTGAAGAGGCTCCTGGCTGTCCTGAAGAGGTAGCGGTCGAACCGCCGGACGCGCGCGGGCGCGGCTCAGGGGCCGGGGCGCCCCGTCGTCAGAGAGTCGAAGGCGTCGACGATCCTCCCGGCCACGGGCGAGAGCGGGATTACGGAGATGGCCGGGTCGGAGGCCGTGCCGGTGACCCTGAACTGCGCGAGGCCCCCCGAGACGCTGTCGAGGGCCGGCTGCAGAAGCCCCGCGAGCAGGAAGGGGCCCGTGCCCGCCGGCCTGGCGTAGAGGGTGAGGTCAAGCGCCCCGTCGAGCCCGACCGTGCCGCTCCCGTATAGGTCGAGGAGGTCGCTCGTGAGGGTGATCGCCTCGATGCGGATCCGCTGCCGGGTGAAGGTATAGACGATCCTGCACTCCTGAGCGGGCTCGTGCCCCGTCGGCCAGGCGAGGTGCGCCTTCGAGATCACGGGGAGGAGAACCGGGAACTCCCACAGGCGCGCGTTGGAAACGGATATCTCCCCCCGGCCCGCGAGCTCCCCGCGGCAGTGGTCACCGTGGAACTCGACGTAGCCGGCGCCGCTGCCGCGCAGGCCGGCCGCCGCCGGCTGGAGCCGGCGGAGGAGGGATCCGATGTCCACATCCTCGAAGGTGTAGCGGTTGTAGAAGGTGCACGGCGGGTCCAGGTTCGCGATGGTGTACCCCGCCACCCCTCCATCGAAGATCTTCCCCTCGAGGTGGTTCACGATCACCGAACGCGGGTCCACGAAAATCCTCGCGGTCGCGCCCGTGACCGGGAACGCCAGGTAGCGGCAGGAAGCGTCCTTCGCGGTGAAGATCAGGTTGTAGTCGCCATCGAGCGGGGCGCCCCATGAGAGCGAGATATTCCCGTCGAGATCGAAGAGGCCGGCCGGGCGGTAGCGGTCCCAGACCGCGCCGCCGGCCGGGGGGAAGGCGCGGAGCCACCGCTCGTTCACGGTGAGGTCCCTGGCCTCGAGCGAGATCCTGAGCGTCTCGGCGCCGAGATCCATATTCCCGGAGACGCTGTAGGCGCCCCAGAACGGATCGTCCACCTTCCCGCGCACGGCAACCAGCTTCCCCGAAGGGAACGGGGCGAGTTCGCAGTCGAGGCCGCGGATGACGGAATCCCCGATCGTCAGCCTGCCGTTCGAGAGGGAGAAGACCGGGGGGGCGTCCGGCACGCCCCTCGGGGTCCGCGCGACCACCCCGTGCCAGTTGGATCGGCCCGCGCGGTTCCTCGTGAAGCGGAGGTCGGCATTGTGGAGGCGCAGCTCCTTGACCTGGAATTTCATCCGCGCGAGGGCGGACCATCGCGGCCTCACGCCGATCCGGTCGGCCTTGAAGAGGATCCCCCCGCCCGGGGCGGTCCTCACGCCGATTCCGCGCAGCGCGAGGCCGGAGAACGGACGGATGGATACGGAGCCGAGCTCGATCTCCGCGGAGAGGTATTGCCGGATCGCGTTCCGCACGATACCCTTCAGCGCCGCCGGGCGCAGGAAGAGGGCGTAGGAGAGCGCCGACGCCGAGGCGGGGAGGAGGAGGGCCAAAAGGGCGAGACGGCGCGCGAGCCTCATGACGGGTAGTATACAGCGCGCCGCCGCGAAAGAGAAGGGGGGGCGCCGCGGGGGGGGGCGGGGGCACGCTTGCGTCTGCGCGGCGGATGGCGTACCATGGCGGCCCTTGAGCGGGCGGGGGGCGTGCGGATGGGACCGAGAGTGGCGGTTTTTACGGATTTCGACGGGACGGTGACGACAGTCGACTCGCTCCAGCGCCTTCTCACCGTCTTCACAGGGGACGCCTGGCGGCGGATAGAGGACGAGGTCGAGGCGGGACGGCTTGGCGACAGGAGCAGCCTCGGGATGGAGTTCGGGCTCGTGCGCGCCACGCTCCGGGAGGCGCTCGAAGTGGTGGATCGGGAGATCGCCGTCGACCCCGCCTTCCCAGGATTCGCAGCGCGGATGTCGGAGCTGGGGGTGCCGCTTACGATATTGAGCGGGGGGTTCTCGTCGATCATCCGCCGGGTCCTCCGCCGTTACGGCCTCGGGCACCTGGATGTGCGGGCGAACGAGGCGAGGGTCGACGGGGGGAGATGGCGCGTGATCCCTTCGCGCCGCCGCCGTCTCTGCGACGGGTGCAACCATTGCAAGTCGGCGTCCATCGTCCGCGCCGCGCGCGCCGGGATGCGGACCGTTTTCATAGGAAACGGCGTGACGGACCGCTGCCCCGCGGGCCTCGCGGATCTCGTCTTCGCGAAGGGGATACTCGCGGCGCACTGCCGGCGGGCGGGGATCAGGCACCGCCCCTATCGCACCTTCGCCGACGTGCAGCGCGCCATGGAGAGAGCGCTGCGGCGTGGGCCGTCAGGCGCGCGGAAGGGAACGGGATCGCGGCCGGCTTCGCGGCGCCCCCCCGGGCCCGTCACCTTGCGCCGGGCGGCGGCGCGGGCCTCGCCGCCCCTGCGCCCGGCGCCGGGAAGGGGGGGTGCTCGATGCGCATCCATCCGTAGATCGGGACCTCGATCGTCCTCAGCTTCGGGTGGTCGAGGGTGAACGTGATCGTCGCCTTGACCCCCGCGACCTCCGCGGAGGGCCTTCCGGTCACGGTGAATGTCCTCTCTTTCGCCGGGGGGAGCGGGGCGGACGGGGCGATGGCGAAGGCGGGGTTGTCGCTCTCGGCCTTCAGGACCGCGAACTCCTTGCCGCGG
>CALLYX010000158.1 GCA_937858775.1 uncultured bacterium
GCCGGGCCCTCGGTGCGCCGGAAGACAGGCCGGCTTTCATGCTGCGGGTCTTGCGCGGCATGGGGGCCTCGGCCGCGTGGGCCGCCGCCGCGGCGGCGGTCGCCGCGGCGTGCACCGCCGGATTCATGATGGGGAAGGATGCGTCCGCCGCGGGCGCGGCGGAGTCGGCGCGCCCGCCGAACGGCCCCGGCGACCCGATCCTCGCCGAGTTCGGCCGGCTGGAAATAACCTACCTCAGGGGCAACCTGACATGAAATCTTTTTCGCGCAATCTCCTGCTCGTCGCGGCGCTCGTCTCCATCGGCTTCAATATCTTCTTCGTCGCCGGTTATAGGCGCTCGCGCGCGGCGCGCGCGACCCTCGACAAGCTGAAGACCGACCGGGGTTACGTGGAGCTCCTCTCCCGCAGGCTCGACCTCACGGCGGCCCAGGAGGCGAATCTCGTCGTGATCAGGGAGGACCTGCAAAAGGACACGGAGGCGTTCAACAGGGCGAACTCGTCGGAGATCGACGCGTTCTGGGAAGAGATGGTCAAGGACTCGCCGGACCCGGCCAGGCTCCAGCGCCTCGAACGCTCCCTCTCCGCCAAGCGCAAGGAGATGCGCCTTCGCGTGGTGGAGCGGATCCGCGAGGCGTTCGCCTGTCTCACCCCCGCGCAGCGCCGCGTCCTCGCGAGGATGATCAAAGAGCGGTCCTTCCTGAAACAGCTTTGACGCCGCGGCGCCTTCCCCGGGGCGCGCCGCCGGTTGCGGCCGATCCGCCCCAAGCGCCCGCCCGCGCCGAAGTCGAGGCATTGCGCCCCGCCGATTTTCTCCCGATTTTTCATTGACAAAACGCCCCATTTTTGTAACATACTACCGTGGGATGAAAGAGGCGCCTCCAGACGCCGTGGGACGCCCAGGGGGTGGTTATGACGGCATTCCGGCACCGGTCCCCGTTCCTTCTCCTTCCTCTCCTCCTTCTCCTTCCGTCGCCCGGCATGACCTACACCTACAGCGTGTCGGGCGACGCCATCGGCGACGACGGCGACATCGCCTTCGTGTCCGGCGGGATGTTCTTCAGCCACGCCAGCATCGGCCTCGACGAAGACGCCGAGGTTCTGAACATCTCGTCCGCCGGGGATCCAAGGGGTTTCTTCTCGTATTTATTCTCCGTGGACAAGAACGCGCAGGGGCTCGCACGGACGGCGGTGCGCAAATATTACGAGAGCGAACTGAGCACCCATCGCGCCTCCGACGACCTGTTCCAACCGGGAGACGACCCGGCGAAGGGCACGATTATCAACCGCATTTTCGCGGAGGGGATTTCGCACCCGCACGAGATGGACGCCTACGACGCGGAGACGCTTCGGGCGGGGGACAGGATCTACTTCGGCGCGTCCGGGCGCAGCGTGGAGGGGGCCGAGCTCGCCGCCAACGTCATCTACACCGCGGTGATCGGCGATGACGAATCGAAGGGGCCCGGCACGTTCGCGACTGCCGCCGATCTCGGCCTGAAGGCGGGCGACGCCATAGACGCGCTCGATCTCGTGGACATCAACAAGGACGGCAGGTTCGACTCGGGTCTCGACCTGCTCGTCTTCTCCCTCACCCTGGACTCCCCGAGCTTCGTCTCCGGCTATCAGATCTACACCGCGTGGAACGGCTCCCTCGTCCCCCTGGTCAGGTCCGAGGACCTGGGGCTCCGCGACTCCGACGAACTCGACGCCCTGGCGCACGCACCGGAACCGGCCTCGCTGGCGCTCCTCGGCGGCGGCCTCATCGGCCTCCTCCTGGGACGGAGGCGGCTCCCGCGGGCGGGGTGAATCCCGGGACATCAGGGCCTCTTCCCGCCGTAAACGGCGCGGCGCCAGGCGCCTCGAAAGGGCGGGCCGCGACAGCCATGCGCGCCATTGCAGCCATCCTCTCGTCGCTGATCCTCCAGATCCCCCCGCCCGCCCGGGAGGCAGGCGAGGACGACGGCCTGCGCGATCCGCAGATCGCGCAAGGGATACGCGACGTCGCGCACGCGCATTTCAAGGCCGGAAGGCGCGGGAAGGCGATTGAGATCCTCTCCGCCGCCGCGGCCGAAAGCCCTTCGGATCCCGGCCTCTGGTTCGACCTAGGCACGGCGCTCCTGGCCGACGGCGATTACGACGGGGCCCGGGATTCCTTCCGGAAGACCCTCCTGTGCGATCCATCGCACGCGGACGCATGCCTCAACCTCGGTGTCTTCGCGCTCCGCGACAACGACCTGGACGGGGCGGAGGCCATGTTCAAGAAGGCCATCGCCGCGAAGCCGGGATGGCCGCAGGCGCGCGCCAATATCGCCGGGGTCCACGCGAAGCGCGGGAAGACCGCCGAGGCGGTCCGGGAGTACCGGGCGGTGCTCGAGTCGGAGCCGGGCCTTGCCGTCGCCCGTTTCAACCTGGCCAAGTGCCTAGAGAGAAACAAGGAGTGGGAGGCGGCCGCGGCCGAATACCGGGAGATATTGAAAAGGGACCCGGGCGCCTATCGCGCGCACGTCGAGCTCGCCTCCATCTACCGGACCCGCCTGAACAGGCCGGAGAAGGCGCTTTACCACTACTACAAGGTCGTCGAGGCGCTCAAACCGTGCCCGGTGACGGAGGCGGCGAAAAAGGCCATAGAGGAGATCGGAAAGGGGCAGGGGCCTTGAGCATTCCCCTCCTTCTCGCGTGCGCGGCGACGGCGCTCTCCCCGCCGACCGGCGCCGTCGGGACGAAGGGCGCCTCGGGGGGCGACGCCGAAACGGCCCTCGCCTACTGCCGCCTGGCCCACACGTACTACAGGGCGAGGCGATACGACAAGGCACTGGAACAGATCGAGGGCGCGCTCCGCTACGCCCCGGACAACCCCCGCATCCTCTACGCGGCCGGGGTGGTTCTTTTCGCCCTGGAGCGGTACGACGAGGCCTTCGTGAACTTCCGGCTGGCGGCGAGGCACGCGGCGGCGCCCCCGGGGCTCCGCGACAAGGCGGAGAACGGAATCGTCATCATCGAGCGGATCAGGGAGAGGCGCCGCAGGAGGTGGGCCGGAAGGGTCGTCTCGTGGGGCGCGCTCGCCCTTGTCGCGGCCTCCGTCCCCCTTGCGATCCGGGCGTTCACGCGATTCCTCCGCCTCGCGGAGCGCAGGAAACAACGGCGCGCCGGCGCGGGGTGCTGGAAATGACGCACCGCGCCCCATCCCGGCCATGGACGCGGAGGGGCGTGGGCGCCCCCATCGCCGTCGCAGGCCTTCTCTGCCTCCTCTACGCGCCCACCTGCGTGAACATCGCCCGGGTCTACCTGGGGCCGGAGTCTTTTTACACACACGGCTTCCTGATCCCGTTCGCGTGCCTTCTCCTTCTCCGGGAGAAAAGGGGCCGGCTCGCCCGCATCCCGCCGTCCTCGAGCGCGTGGGGGATCTCGCTCCTCCTCCTCGGATGCGCGCTCCATCTCTTCGGGCTGAGGGCGAGCGTCGGATTCGCCTCCGCGGTCTCCATCCTGATCGTCATCATCGGCCTTTCCCTTTACCACCGCGGGAAGGAGTATACGCGCGAAATACTTCCCGCCGCGGCCTTGCTGCTCTTCATGATCCCGCTCCCGCAGTGGCTTCTCTACCATATGACCTTCTCGCTGAAGATGCGCGCCGCGGCGCTCGCGAGCGCCGTCGTGAGGGCATTCGGCGTCCCCGTGCTGCGCGACGGGATCTACGTCACCTGCCCAGGCGGCGCCTCCTTCGCGATAGAGGATCCGTGCAGCGGGCTGCGCTCGATCGTGTCGCTCTGCGCCATGGCGTACATCCTGTCGGCCCTCGCGGAACTCCCCGCGCGGAAACAGCTCCTGATCCTCGCCTCAGCGCCGCTCCTGGCATGGGCGGGCAACCTCCTCCGCGTCGTGTGCACCATCCTCCTCGTGCACTTCACGGGCTGCCCGGGCCCCCCTTTCGTCCATGCCGCCGTGGGCGCCGGCTCGTTCATCTTCTCCCTGCTCGTGCTTCTCCTCTGGAGCACCCATATCCTATGCGCAGATCTTCGGGGCGGGTCGCGCTGAGCGCCGGGATCCTCTGTGTCGCGACGGTCCTCTACTACCGGGGATGGCTCGCGGAGAAACGCGCCGAGCCGCCCATCGCCCTCGCGCCCTTCGAGATCCCCGCCGGGTACTGGAGGCGGGCGGACGGCGGCGGGGAAGGCGATCCGGTCACCCTCGTCACGTTCTTCAGGAGCCTCTGCACCCGCTGGTACCGGTACGAGGGGGCGCGGGGCGAGAGGGTAAGGTTATCCCTCAGCCTCCTCTCGGATGTCGCCCCCGTCGTGCACTGTTACCTCTGGAACAGGCACAAGATGGAGGACGCGGGGGAAGTGAGAATCCCGACGGGCGCGGCCCGTCCCCGGGGGATCAACGCGCGCCTGATCAGGCTGGAGGAGTCGGGAAGGTTCATCTGCCTCTACTGGTACATGGGGATGGAAGAGGTCTCATCGAACTTCTTCGTCCAGGAGGCGCACGGGATCGCGCGGAGGATAGCTCGGCCTGGGACCTGTTTCCTCATGGTGCGCGTGGTAACCCCGGTTCGGGACGGCGGGGAGCGCAAAGCCGCGGAGGCCGCGTCGCGATTCATAAGAGACGCCTTCCCGTCCCTGCAGGCGTACGCGGCGCCTTTCACCGACGCCGCGGGGCGTCCCGGCGCCCGCACGGCGGATGGCGGGCCGCCGCGCCGGCAGGCGGGGGGGGACGCGCCGCGCGCCGGCCCCCGGCGTCACCGGCAAACGGGCCCGTAGTACGGATACGGGTAGTATAGCGGCGCCGGGCAGACGTATGCCGGCGGCGGGCAATACCAGCCGCCGCATGTGTAGAGCCGCGGGCGGACCCGGTAGCGGTACGGCGCATATACGGGCCTGTACCATTCCCATCCGCCTCGGCACCGGTGACCGCCGCGATGGCCGGACCAGCCTCCGTGCCATCCCCCATGGCCCGGCCCGTGGCCGCCCCACCCGCGCCCGTGCCCGGCCGCCGCCGGCTGAGCTGCGACCGCCAGCGCGGCCAGGATCACCCCGCAGACTGCTTTCGTCTTCATCCCCGTCCTCCTTTCGCAACTGGAGCGTCCGTACGATCAATTATACGGAAAACCCGGCCGCCCCATCCCCGCGAAATGCGAAAGACCCGGGGGGGCGGGATCGCCCGGCGATACCGGGGGCGTCAGCCGCGCCGGGGCGGCGAGAGGAGGAGGCCGGCGAGCATGATCGCGAGCGTGCCGGCGACGGGGATGAGAAAATGGTTGAGGGGCGACCGAAGGGCGGCTGGGCACCATGCGGCCCCCGGGGTGAACGTCATCCACGCGATGACGAGGACTCCCGCGGCGACCCCGCCGGCGGCGGCCCGGCCGCCGGCCCTCGGCTCCACGCGGCCGAGGAGGAAGAGGCCGAGCATCCCGCCCCCGAAGATCCCCGAGAGCGTCCACCACGCGTCGAGGGCGCTCCTTATCCGGATCATCCCAAGGGCGAAGCCGACACCCGCGCCGCCCCACAGGAGCGTCCCCAGGCGCAGCGCCATCATCGACTCCCGGCCCCCCGCCCCCGGGCGGAGGAATCGCCGGTAGATGTCGCAGAGGGTGAGCGTGGCGCAGCAGTTGAGAGTGGATGAGATGGTGCTCATCGCCGCGGCGAAGATCGCGGCGATGAGGAGGCCGGCGCCGCCGGGCGGGAGCGCGTGGACGATGAAATACGGGAAGACGTTGTCGCCCCCGCCCGCCGCGACCTCCGCCCGTATCCCCGGCGGGAACGCGTCGGGGCGCGCGGTGTAGTAGGCGAAGAGGGAGGTGCCGATGGCGAAGAAGAACGCGGAGACGGGGATGTAGAGAAGCGCGCCCATCCAGACGGATCTCTTCGCCCCGGCCTCCGTTCTCGCGGCAAGGTATTTCTGCACGTAACTCTGGTCGATGCCGAAGTTCTGGAGGTTCATGAAGAGGCCGTAGGCGAGGACGACCCAGAACGTCGACTCGGCGACGGACGGGCCGAACCCGCCGAGGGAGAACTTCCCGTGGGCCGAGGCGATCCGGACGGCCTGCCGCGGCCCGTCCGGCATCCCGAGCGGTATCATCACCACGCACGCGAGAGCGCCGGCTATGAGGACGATGGACTGGACGACGTCCGTGTAGATGACCCCCTCGATTCCGCCGAGAAGCGTGTAGAGCGTCACGAGGCCGCCGGTCAGGAGGATGGTGGCGCGCGCATCCCAGCCGAGGAGGTGGTTCAGGGGGAGGGCGAGGAGGTACATGATCGAGCCGGTCCGCGCCATCTGCGTCAGCAGGTAGCATGCGACCGCGTAGACGCGCGCCCACGTCCCGAAGCGGCGCTCGAGGTGCGAGTAGGCGGAGACGTCGCCGGAGCGGCGGAAGAACGGGACGAACCAACGCGACCCCGCCCACGCGGCGAGCGGGAGCGCCAGGCTGAACACGAACGGGTTCCAATTCCCCGAGAACGCCTTCCCCGGCAGGGCGAGGAAGGAGATGCTGCTCACGTACGTGCCGAAGATGGAGAGGCCGACCGCCCAGGCGGGGACCGCCCCGCCGGCCACCATGAACGCCTCCGGCCGCCGGCTCTTCCGGAGAAACCAGCATCCGAAGGCGACCGTGCCGGCCATGTACGCGGCGAGGACGCAGATGTCGAGTATCGGCAGGCGGTGGGGCATGGCGTTATCGGTTCATCCCGTATCCGCTTTCGGCCCCCCCCGGCCCAGCCGCGGCGCGCTCATCCGGAAAACCACGCCCCCCCGCCGAGCGCCGTCATCTCGGGCCAGCCCGCGACGCGCATCCCCTGGTACGGGGAGAAGTCGCAGCGCATGTGGAGCGCGGCATGGTCTATCGTCCGCGCCGCCCCTGGATCGTATAGGAAGAAATCCGCCGACTTCCCCTCCTCGATCCCCGCGCGCGGGGGGAGGCCGAATATCCCGGCCGCGTTCGCGGACGAGAGTGCGGCCAGGCGTTCGTACGTCAACCCCCTCCTCCTCCCCTCGCCGAAGAGGAGAGGCGCCAACGTCTCCACGCCCGGGATTCCGAACGGGAGGCGCGTGAAATCCCCGCCCCATTCCCCCTTCTGCGCGCGCGTGAACGGACAGTGGTCGGTGGCGACTGCGTCTATGGAGCCGTCCGCGAGGCCGCCCCAGAGCGCCTCGCGGTCCGCGTCCCCCCTGAACGGCGGGCAGCATGTCGAGCAGAAGCCGTCGGGTCCGGAGTATTTCTCCTCCGTGAGGAGGAGATATTGCGGGCACGTCTCTGCGAAGACACGCGCGCCAGCCCCGCGGTGGCGCCGCACCGCATCGAGCCCCCGCGCGCTCGAGAGATGGACGATGTAGATCCGCGCGCGGTACCTCGCCGCGACGGACATGACGAGGTCGATCGCGCGCGCCTCGCACTCCGGCGGTCGGCTCCCGGGGTAGTGCGCGAGCGCGGTCTTCCCCTCCGCCGCGAGGCGCGCCTGGGCGCGGGCGATCGCCGGGCCGTCCTCGGCGTGGACCATGAGGACGCACTCCCGCTCCGCGCAGAAGCGGCAGAGCCTGTCGAGAAGCGCGCGGTCCACGGAGGCGTCGTTCATGTGCACCTTGAACGAGACCGTCCCCTCCTCGGCGCACTCGCTCATCTGCTCCTCGAGGTCGGACGGGTTCTCGGAGACGGCGACGTGGATGAAGAACCGGGCGAGGCACCGCACGCGCGCCGCATCGCGCCGGGCGCGGAGGGCGCGGACAAGCCGTTCCCCCTTCCGCGGGTAGGCGAAATCGCCCAGCGCCGTGACCCCGCCGAGGAGCCCCGCTCGCGAGCCGCTCGCGAAGTCGTCGGACGAGACGTGTCCGCTCGCGGTGGCGAGCTCCATGTGGACGTGCGGATCCACGACCCCCGGCAGGACGACCTTCCCCCTCCCGTCCACGACACGCGCCCCTTCCGCTTCCCCCACCTCCCCGACGCGCACGACCGTCCCCCGCTCCACGGCGATATCCGCCCGCTTCATCCCGAGCGGCGTCAGCACGCGCGCGCCCCTGATGACGAGGTCCATCTCCGTCTCTCCTCTCTCGGCCGTGCGTATTATGCTGAAACGCCGCCGCGACTTCAGCATTTTTCGATCGCCCGGGCGGGGCGCGGGGGATTGGAAAGATGCATGTGGACATACCGAAGCGGACAGCCGCGTAGGGAATACGCAAGCGACCGAGAGCATATCCCGTTTGCATATTGGTTTCGACATTTCCCCTCCGCAACAATGATTGCCCCGGCCGTCCCGCTCGTATACCATTATTTATTGGGGTCGGACCACGATATCTCATTGACGGGGAGGTTATTGCGTCATTTTAGTCCCTTAAAAAGGGCCTTAAACGCGATTTTTAGGGCCAATAATACGATTTAGCATGAATCCGACAGCGGACCGGATGCAGTTGATCAGGCGGCATTTCGAGAGGGAGGCGGCGGATTTCGACCGTCTCTTCCTCAGGGTGATGCCGCGCTACGAGGAGATGACGCGGG
>CALLYX010000159.1 GCA_937858775.1 uncultured bacterium
CCACGGGGCTGTAGCTCAGTTGGGAGAGCGCTTGAATGGCATTCAAGAGGTCACGGGTTCAACTCCCGTCAGCTCCACCATCCCCCCCCGCATGCGCCCCCGCCCCCGTCCGGTCCGCCCCGTGAGCGCGCGCAGGGGCGCCGGGCGCTTCGCATGAAGGTCGTCCTCATCGGGCTTCCCCGGTCGGGGAAGAAAACGCTCTTCGAGCTTCTCACCCGCCGCGCCCTATCCCCCTCGGAGCTCTCGTTCCGGAAGCCGGTCGCCGGGATCGTCGAGATCCGCGATCCGCGCTTCGACCGCCTCGCCGCCATCTATCGCCCGAAGAAGCTCTCCCGGGCCCGCATCGATATCGAGCTCCTGCCGGAGATCGGGCGGCGGGCCCTGCGGGAGGGGGCGGTCTTCAAGGATATCGCGGGCGCCGACGCGGTCTGCCACGTGGTGCGCGCGTTCGAGGACGAGGCGGTCTACCGCGCCGACGGCCCCGTGGATCCCCTCGGGGACATCGACGCCGTCAACACGGAGCTTCTCCTCCACGACCTCCTCTTCGCCGAGAAGCGCCTCGACCGGATCGAGCACTCGTTGAAGAAAAGGCCGGACGACGCCGGCCTCCGCGAGAGGGCCCTCGTGGCGAAGATCAAGCGGCACCTCGAGGGGGATCGGCCGCTCCGGACGCTTCCGTTGACCGCCGAGGAGGAGAGGGCCGTTTCCGGATATCCTTTCATCACGCGGATGCGGATGATCGTCGCGTTGAACGTCTCGGAGTCGGCCCTCGGCGACCGAGCCCTCCTCGACCGCGTGGAGGAGTGCCATCGCCCCCTGGGGATCCGGGCCATGGCCGTCTGCGCCGAGGCGGAATCGGAGATCGCGCGGCTCGAGTCGGAGGGCGAGAAGGCGGCGTTTCTCGACGCGCTAGGGATCGCAGAGCCCGCCGTCGACGCCCTGGCGCGCCTATGCCTCTCGGCGCTCGGCCTCGTCTCCTTCTTCACGGCCGAATCCAGGGAGCTCCGCCAGTGGCTCCTCCGCTCCGGTTCCACGGCCCCCGCCGCCGCCGGTGTGATCCACTCCGACATGGAGCGCGGATTCATCAGGGCGGAGGTGATGAAATACGCCGACCTCGACGCCCTGGGGGGCGAGGCCGAGGTCAGGGGGGCGGGCAAGGCGCTCCTGAAGGGGAGGGAGTACGTCGTGGAGGACGGCGACATCCTCGCGATACGGTTCAGCGTGTAGGGGGCCCGCCCGCCGGCCGGGCGTCCCCGGGCGCCCGCTCGGCCTTCTCCAATTCCTTCCCCCCGTCGCCCCCGAGATCCATCGTCCCGAACGCCCCCCCCGGTCCGGGGAGGACCAGGACCAGCCGCGTGCACGGGTCCAATTCCGCCGTCCCCGACTCGATCGTGAAGTCGAGGAGATGCCCGCCGAAGGTCCGGTCGTCCGACAGGAAGTGCAGGTGGTAGCCTGGAACGGCCACCCCCGCCGCGTAGCGCGGCGACCGGAACCCGACCAGCGTCCCCGCCACCCCCTCCCTCGCGAAGATCACCTGGTTCGCGGCGGCCGCGGCGAGGGGCGGGTACGGTTTCCGCTGGGGGAGGACGCTGCGGACCCGAATCGCCGAGAAGCGCCCGCGCACCCTCACGGCGCAGAAGAGGTTCATGTCGGGGAAGGAACGGTCGACCGAGGATTCGAGGTCGGGGAGCCGCGCCCCGCGCGCGAGCGGAACGGCGATTGACGGCGAGAAGGGGGTCACAACGGCGAACGGCGTCGTCTCCGCCCCCCCGCCCGCCGGACGCTCCCGTCGGCCCGCGCCTGGTACACCCTCCCGTCGAGGACCACCATCTCCCCGTCGAGCCGGTCGAACGTCCCGATCCCGAGGTCCCCGAGGCGCAGCAGCTCCGCGCACGAGGCCTGCCCGTCGTACGCGCCGGCCAGGAGCGCCTGCACGGGCGAGACCTGCGTGATCGTGTGTACGGGCGGGCGGCAGCAGCCGGCGAAGAGAAGCGCCGAGGAAAGGACGGCGAGAAGCGGAGACCTCATGGCCTCCTCCGGGAGGGGGGCCGCACGGGCGTCAGCCGTAGAACTTCTTGACGAATCGCGCGATGACGTCCACTTCCGCGTCGGACCCGGCGATGAACCCCGCCCGGATGCGGTAGCTGCCCCGCTCGATTTCGGACGCCTCGGAGTCGACCACCTCGCCCCGCAGCGTGATGGTCGCGTCGTCGGGCGGGAAGGAGATCTGGATCTCGAGGATCGTGCCCGGCGACAACGGTTCGACCCCCTCGAAGAGCACCCCGTCCGCGGCGGGTCCGCCGCGCGGCGCCTCGGGGACGATCGGCTCGTCCACCGGGATGGGGCGGTGCTTCTCGAGCTCGATGCTGACGGAGCTGGCGAACGGGTCCGGGGTCGGGAGCTTGCGGCATCTGAGCGACGCCCATGATGGGATGCGCAGGTAGCGGCCTTGCCGCCCCCCCGCTTTCCTCGCGTCTCCCCTCATGGCGCCCTTCCTCCGAGGATGAGCAGCATACTACTGCAGGGGCCGCGCCTTGTCCAGATAATAGCTTCCGCGCACGGCCGGTCGCCGGCCGGAAGGGCCCGCCATCATCCCCCCGCCCCAAGTTCCGCCAGCACGCGCTCGTAGACGCCGCGGTCCCGCGCGGAAAAACAGACGAAACGGATCTCGTCGAAATCCCCCTCGAACCTCAATCCGGCCCGGAGCGCGACCCGCGCGGCCTCCTCCAGCGGATACCCGTACGCCCCGGTGCTGATCGCCGGGAGCGCTATGCTGCGGAGCCCATGCCGCTTCGCCAGGAGGAAGCTCTTCTCGTAGGCGGAGGCGAGTATCCCGGCCTCCCCGCGTCCTCCCCCGCGCCAGATCGGACCGACCGCGTGGATGATCTTCTTGGCCCTGAGGGCGCCCGCGCCGGTGATGACCGCCCCGCCCGCGGGACAGCCCCCTATCGCCCTGCACTCCTCCATGACCGTGGGGCCGGCCGCCCGGTGGATGGCGCCGTCCACCCCCCCTCCGCCGCGCAGGCCGCTGTTGGCGGCGTTGACGATCGCGTCCGTCTCCTCCCGCGTGATGTCGCCCAGCGTTATGACGATCACGGCCTATTCCCCCACGATCTTCACGAGCACCCGTTTTTTCCGCCCGCCGTCGAACTCGCCGTAGAATATCCGCTCCCATGGCCCGAAGTCGAGCCTCCCGCGCGTCACGGCGATCACCGCCTCCCGCCCCATGATCGTCCGCTTGAGGTGCGCGTCCGCGTTCTCCTCCCCCGTGTCGTTGTGGCGCCAGCGTGAGACGGGCCCGCGGGGGGCGAGGGACTCGAGCCAGCCGTCAAGATCCGCGTGGAGCCCCGGCTCGTCGTCGTTGATGAAGACGCTGGCCGTGATATGCATGGCGTTCACGAGGCAGAGCCCCTCCCTGATCCCGCTCTTCCGCAGGCACTCCTCGACGAGGGGGGTGATATTGATGAACTCCCGCCCCCTCTTCGTCTCGAACCATAGGTGCTCGGTGAACGATCTCATCGCGCATCCCCCCGATCCGGCCGCGCGCCACTACGGCCCTCACTCCGCCCCGGGATTCACCACCGTCACCTCCCCTATCTCCGCGCCCATGAACACGCTGCCGATTTCGCGAAAACGCTCCGGCATGTCGCTCACGAAATACCTCACCCCGCCGCGCTGCGGCCGCCCCGCCGGGGGCGGCGCCTCCCGGCGCACCTCCTCCGCGCAACTCAGCCCCGTGTCCACAAGGGCCACCCCGTCCCCCATCACGAGGCGTATGGTTCCCTCCAGGACGGGATAGTGCGTGCAGCCCAGGATGAGGAGGTCGATCCGCGCCTCCCTCAGCGGTATCAGGTATTCACGGGCGATCTCGACGGTCGCGGGGCGGTCCAGCCAGCCCTCTTCGGCGAGGGGTACGAAGAGCGGACATGCGCGGCTGTAGACCGTAAGGGACGGGTCGAGGGCCCTCAAGGCCCGCTCGTACGCGCCGCTCCTGATGGTCGCGTGGGTGCCGATCACGCCTATCCTTCCCGAACGCGTGAGCCCCGCGGCCTTCCTGGCGCCTGGGGCGACCACGTCGCGCAGGGGGAGGGTGAACTCCAGGCGCAGGGCGTCCAGCGCGAGCGCCGATGAGGTATTGCAGGCCACGATGATCATGCCCACACCGTGCCCCGCGAGGAAGCGGCAATTCTCGCGGGAGAAGCGGGTCACCGACTCCCGGGATTTGCTGCCGTACGGCACGCGGGCGGTGTCCCCGAAGTAGATTATCTCCTCCTGCGGTAGCAGCCTCCGGAGCTGCCGCACCACGGTGAGACCGCCGAGCCCGGAGTCGAAAACGCCGATAGGCGCGCGCATTGTCGCAGGCACCCGTGATTATTTCGTGCAGACGAAGCAGAACGCCGGCGGGATGTTCCGCGGCTCGAAACCGATCCGGACATCCCCGAAGATGCCGCGGAGGGTCTTGCGAAGATAGAGGGAATACTGGTACGCGATGAACTTCCCCCCGGGCCTGAGCGCCGAATGCGCGGCGGCGAGTATCCTGTCGCGGACCGGCTTGGGGATCGTCGTGAACGGCAGCCCCGAGAAGATGCAGTCGGCCGCTCCGAATCCCATATCCCTGAGGCGCCTCTCGACGTGTTCGGCGCTGTCGTTGACGAGAATAAGTCTCGGGTGCGGAAGCTCCCGGCCCAGGAGCCGTACGAACTCCTGGTTGACCTCGAAGGCGACAAGACGCGCGGAGGCCGGCATCCCGGCCAGGATCATCCGGGTGAGGCACGCGGTGCCGGGGCCGAACTCGACGACGCAGGTGCAACGCGCCAGGTCGGCGCCGGAGAGGAGGCGGCGGCAGAGCCACCTGCTGCTTGGCGTCACCGAGCCCACCTGCCTCGGGCTCCGGACGAAGTTCAAGAGGAAGCGCGCGCGGCTCATGGATCAGCGCGCAGGAGAGGGCCAGCTTTTTGCGCATGCCGTGCGAATAGCCGCTGATCGCCTTGTGGGCCGCGGCGGTCAGATCCATGGCGGTCAGCAGCTCACGGGCCCGTTGCCGCGCCACCGCGGGCGCGAGCCCCTGTATTTCCCCGACGAAGCGCAGGTGCTCCTCGCCGGAGAGGCGATCGAACAGCGTGTCGACGTCGGCACGGTCAGCGGTCACGGGGCCTCGGCCTCCACCGGAATTATCAAGGAAAACAGTCCGTTGCGCCATGGATTCTAATGTAATCGCCCGGCTGGCCCATGCAAGGG